>CAYHOU010000011.1:0-10615 GCA_964358195.1 uncultured Candidatus Saccharibacteria bacterium
TTTTCAATCTCTGTATAACAACCCGTTAGAATTTAGCGGGTTCTTTTGCTATGATAGGGAGGTCTACTTCGCCTAACCTGGATGGAATTCCCGTTTTCTGCACTTTTAATTTTTAGACGTTTGTTTAGAAATTAGGTACATTAGAAATTAGAAATTCCGTAAGCCGAGTTCGCGAGGCGACGGTCGTTATGCTTTCCTGGGCGCAAGAGCGTAAACTCTTTTTTGTAAGCGGGGTCATCCTGTTTTTCATTGTCGTACTGGGCGGATACGGCCTTATTTCCGTCTATAAGGCCCCCAATTGCGCGAATAACGAAAAAGACGGCAATGAGCGCGGAGTAGACTGTGGCGGGTCGTGCCTGCGCGTCTGCAAAGCAGATGTGAGCGCGCCCATCATTAATTTCGCACGGACGCTTGAAATTGACGAAGGTATATGGGGGGCCGTGGCGTCCGTTGAAAATCGTAACGCGGGGGCGGGAGCGAGAAGCGTCCCGTATGTATTTAAGCTCTACGATGCGGAGAATCTTCTCTTGTATGAACGGCACGGGAACGCGTTCATTCCGCCACGGAAAGTATTTGCTCTATTTGAGGGGCAGATGAAAACCGGTAACCGGACACCCGCACGCGCGACGTTCGCGTTTACGTCGGAGTCGGTCTTTGTACGTATGACCGAACCCGCGCTCACGCTCCGTACCCAAGGCTTCACCGCGAAAGAGACCGGCTCCTCCCTTCAGGTAATTATCGGCAATCCCTCTCGTGTGGCCGTGGAGGGTATTGAAGCGACCGTTCTGCTTTTCGGGACAGACGGGAACGTCCTCGCGGCTTCCGCGACGGCCGTAAAGAAGCTGAAAGGAGAGGAAAGCATCCTCCTCACGTTTACGTGGCCACGGCAGTTGGAAGAACCCGCTCGGATTGAGGTGCTCTATACCGTACCCGGCAACCAATAGCTCGACACGAATATACAAATAGAGGACTCGAATGACACGAATAAAATGAAGTAATAAATCTTATTTTATTCGTGTCATTCGCTCGGGTATTCGTGGTATTAGTGTCGTGTCATCATGCTTCTCGCTAAACATATTTCAGCCGCGACAACGCCTCGTTCCATTGATTGGATACTTTTTCTCGCGGTGCTTCCGATTATCGCATCTGGCCTCGTGACCATGTACTCGTTTGAGAAAGAATCACCTGCGCGTTGTGCTGTACCGGAACCAGCGGCGGTAGAAACGTCAGAGGGGACAGTGTGTGTCAGGGAGGTTCCCGCTCCGGCAAATACCTATTTTTCAAAACAGCTTATCTGGCTCCTCTTCTCCTTCGCGGTATTTTTCGCGGGAAGTTTCATTGACTGGAGATTCCTGCGACGGAGCGACGTGCTTTTCGGTCTTTTTCTCGTCGGGTGTATGCTTCTGCTTCTGTTGTTTCTGCTCGGTACCACCCGCGGTATTCATGGCTGGCTGAATTTCGGGATATTCAGCGTTCAGCCGGTTGAGCCGGTTAAACTTATTTTAATTTTGGTTTTGGCAAAATATTTTTCACGGCGACACATTGAAATTGCGCATATACGGCATATTCTCGTGTCAGGAGTTTACGCGTTTATTCTGTTCGCCCTTGTGCTTCTCCAGCCTGACTTAGGCGGCGCGCTCGTCATCGCCTGTATCTGGTTCGGTATGGTGATGCTTTCCGGAATTTCCAAGAAGCATTTACTCACAGTCCTTCTTATCGGCGCGATTTCGGGATTGTTTCTCTGGTCGTATGTGTTTAAGGATTACCAAAAGCAGCGCTTGGTAACGTTTTTGCATCCTCTCACCGACATACGTGGGTCGGGATACAACGCGTATCAATCCATGATCGCGGTCGGGTCGGGAGAAGTGTTCGGGAAAGGAGTCGGATATGGCACGCAATCGCGCCTCAAGTTTCTGCCGGAGTACGAAACCGATTTTATTTTCGCCGCGTTCGCGGAGGAGTGGGGATTTATGGGGGTTATTGTAATTTTTATCTGTTACGGCATCATCATCTGGCGCATCCTCCGGAACGCCCTTCACGGGCTCTCCAACTTTGAAATCCTTTACGGGCTTGGCCTCTCCATTCTTATTATGTCCCAATTTCTCATTCATATCGGGATGAACATCGGACTTCTCCCTGTTACCGGCATTACTCTCCCGTTTATGAGTTATGGTGGCACCACCATGCTCATCCTCTTTACGGGACTCGGTATTCTTATGGGTATGCGCCGGTATCGGAGAACCGCGCATAAAGATATGACGCAAAACGAGTTTATCGGAGTTACGACAGAGTAGATTTAAGATGTAAGATTTGGGATGTAAGGAAGAATTAGCCGATGTCTTCAAGTCTACATGTCTTCGTAGAGCTTAGTTGTTTCCTTAAGCATACGGTCAAGGCTGAACTCCGCCTTGATTTTCAGGCGGAGCGCTTCGCCGTAGCGAAGCGTCTCTTCGGGGTGAGCGAAAGAAAAGCGGATACTCTCCGCGAGGCGAGCGGGATTTTTCGGAGGGACGAGCAGGCCTGTTTGTTTGTTCACAATAACTTCTCCTATACCGCCGACATCGGAAGCCACGACGGGAATTCCCTGATTTCCGGCCTCCAAAAGCACATAAGGTGTACCTTCCTTTAGCGACGGCAGTGCGAAGAGGTCAAACGCGAGGAGGTAGCGAGACGCTCCGTCAAGAAAACCCGCAAAGAAGATACGCGAGGCAACGCCCAGCTCGCGCGCGAGCCATTCCAGATTTTCTTTTTCCCCACCGTTGCCGATAATACAGAGAGATACGTCGGCGGGAAGGAGTGTGAGCGCTCCTATGAGATACGGCAGACCTTTATTTACGTGCAGTTCAGCGATGGTACCGATAAGCGGACCAGGACACGCGGTCATTCCCGCCGCTTTCAGTTTCAGAAGTGCTTCCTGCTTCTCGAATGCCGAACCGTTTTCCATTCCCAGTTTGATTTTTTGTATTTTCCATCCCACCCACGGCCACATACGCATAGCTTCTTTGTCTCGATTATTCAGCACGATGGTACGGTGCGAAAGGAGTATAGTGAACCAGGAAACACACTGTATAGTGACACGCGCAAGCCACGGCCGGTTTTCGTAAAAAGCGAATCCGTGTGCGGTAAAGATAGCTTTTAGCTTATAGCTTTTAGATGTTAGGAAGTTAAGAAACTGAAAACAACGGAATGCGAAAGAGCCGAGCCCACCGGCTTTTGAACTGTTAAGATGAACTATGTCTGGTCGTTCGTGGCGAAATAGAATGAAGAGTTCCACAAACGCCTTGATATCCGAAAGGAGGGAAACATCACGCACCAAACCTACGAGTGGGATGACACGTATCCCACAGGCCGTTAATTTTTCTTTAAGCGCAGTGCCTTCTCCGACCGCGACAGCTACGTCAAAACGCTCTGTGGAGAGATGTGAAGCAAGGTCAAAGACATAGCGCTGTGCGCCACCGAAATTACCCTTTGTAATAACGAAAATGATTTTTTGTCTTTCAATCATAAGCGATGTCCTTCTGATTCTCCCTTTGTTAAAGGGAGCACTGCCGTCTCCTGCCTGCGCCGAAGCGGCTTCGGCAGGCAGGTCGGCAGGAGGGATTTTTACATCCCCCGACCTCGAAGACTCGGCTGCCCCCTTTGATAAGGGGGAATAAAACAAGATATTGGAGGTTGTATAGCATAAGTGGAGTTCGGAGGGTTATAGAGATACGGTTGTCAAAGCCGATTTTTGTTGTATGATATCAACCACTATGTCCCGTAGTAGAATTTCAGGTTGCGGATACGTGCAATCGGTCGAATGATAAATGTGCATAAGTACTATATTAATCGCATAGTAATTAAGATTTTGGTTTAGGTCTCCGCAGAGAGACGACCTGAAATTTCACTACGGGATATGTTCTCACATCGTGCCGAAGCGTTGCTCCTTTTCTTCGGTGACCTCGTCATATTATATACCTCTCTTCTGTTCACGCTGTTCGTCCGATATGGCTTTTTGGAGGCGGGAGTATTTTACCGTATGCTCATGCTCCACCTCATTCCTTTCACTATCGTCTTTCTGCTTTGGACATTCGTCTTCTTCATCGCGGGACTCTATGAGAAGCAGACACTCTTTCTGCAGAAACAGCTTCCGCAACTGTTTTCTCGGGCGCTTACCTTGAATGTCATTATTGCGGTATTGTTCTTCTACTTCATTCCCGCATTTAAGATCACCCCTAGGATTAACCTGTTTATCTGCCTTTTTGTTTCGTCGGTGCTACTTTTCTTCTGGAGGAGATACCGGCTCCGTTCGCTTGCATCTACGGAAAAACAGAATGCCGTTATCATCGGAAGCGGGAGTGAAATGGAGAGAATTGTGGGGGAAATCAACCACAATGCGAGATATCGCGTGCGGTTCGCGTTTACCGTAGACGCGCTCTCGCTTTCAAAATCCGATATTCCTAATATCATTCGCCGTCTTTCGGGAGAGAAAGTAACGCTTAGCGTGCTTGACCTCCAGAGTAAAGAAGTGCAGGCACTTTTGCCACATCTATACGCCCTCCTGTTTTCGGGCATCCGTTTTGTGGATATGCAGGACATGTATGAAGATATCTTTGACCGCATTCCGCTGTCCTTGGTTCGGTATCATTGGTTTCTTGAACATCTTTCTTCCACTTCGTCCCGGTTCACCTATGACTTCCTCAAACGCTTTATGGATGCCGTTATTTCCTGCGTACTCGGTGCGCTTTCGCTTGTGGTCTATCCGCTCGTCTATACGGCTATCAAACTTGACGATGGGGGCGCGCTGTTCGTATCTCAGGAACGAATCGGGCTGAACAACAAAAGAATGAGGACTATAAAGTTCCGGACGATGTCACGGGACGATAAGGGACAGCCGGAACTGAAAAAGGGGAATAAAGTAACCCGCGTCGGAGCATTCCTCCGTCGCACCCGTATTGACGAACTTCCACAGCTCTGGAACGTGCTCCACGGGGAAATGTCGCTCATCGGGCCGAGGCCGGAACTCCCGTCACTTGTAGAGGTCTATGAACGCGAGGTGCCTCACTACAATATCCGCCACCTTATTAAGCCGGGGCTCTCCGGCTGGGCTCAGCTCTACCACAGGACACCTCCGAAGGTGGACGCGAATCCCGATGAAACAGCGACCAAGCTTTCTTACGACCTGTATTACCTTAAACACCGCTCTATCTGGCTTGATATCAAGATTGCGCTAAAAACCGTCAAAGTCCTACTCTCGCGCTCGGGAGTCTAAGAACCGCGAGAGAATTTCGAATATCTAATTTCGAATATCGAAAAAGGAAGTCAAATATCAAATACGAAAATCATTCCTTCTTAATTTTGATATTTGGTATTAGATATTTGATATTTTTTAGGTATTCGGTATTCGAAATTCGATATTAAAAAACTAACCTTGCGACAAATCTTCGAGTTAATAACTATATGAAAAAAGAGGTGAAAAAGGCAAAAGTCGTAGTCGTTGGCGGTGCCGGCTTTATCGGCTCGCATGTTACCGACGCGCTTGTCGCGCGCGGTTTTGACGTGCACATACTGGATAATCTGTCAGGGAGTGATAAGACCAATGTGAATCCGAAAGCGGTATTCCATAAGGTTGACATCAGGAATCTGGAAGACATCAAGCCGATTATCAAGGGCGCCACATACGTCTTTCACCTCGCGGCGATTCCGCGCGTGCAGTACTCCATTGAACATCCTGTTGAAACGAATGAAGTGAACGTCGGTGGAACGCTGAATGTTCTCATCGCCGCGAAAGAAGGAGGCGTCCTGCGTGTCATCTATTCCGCGTCCAGCTCGGCGTACGGCGACCAGCCGATGCCTAAAACTGATTCGCAAAGCGAATCAGTTCGGCCGACCGGCCGAGGCCGGTGTAGGCCACTTGTTGAGACAATGGTCCCGAATCCAAAAAGCCCGTACGGCCTGCAAAAATATGTTGGCGAATTGTACGCGAAAGTGTGGAGTGAGGTACACGGGCTTGAAACGGTCAGTCTCCGCTACTTCAATGTGTATGGTCCTCGGCTTAATCCCGATGGCGCGTATGCGCTTGCTATCGGTAAATTTCTAAAACAGCGGAAGGAAGGGAAGCCGCTCACCATTTGGGGTGATGGTTCGCAAACGCGCGATTTCACCAATGTCCGGGATATCGTGCGGGCAAACCTGCTTGCGATGGAGAGTACAAAAGTGGGGAAGGGGGAGGTTGTCAACATCGGCGCGGGCAGGAACTTTTCGGTCAATCAATTGGCAAAACTTATCGGCGGGGAAGTGGTGCATGAGCCTCCGAAAATTGAACCACACGATACGCTTGCTGACAACTCGCTCGCGAAGAAACTCCTCGGCTGGACGCCAGAGGTGACGCTGGAGGAGGGGATAGCGGAGCTGAAACAACTCTCCGGTAACTCTCCACACCTCCAGAAAAACTCTTGATTCGCAATGTAGAATCTGCCCGTGGCTGTCATTCCTGCGAAAGCAGGAATCCAGGAAAGGCGGCTTTAACTCTGGATTCCAGCGTTCGCTGGAATGACGGAGGGTGTGGAGAGTTACGCTCTCCGGGCTTTCGGATGGGTGAGAAATATGGTATACTATTTTTATGACGATACATGATTTTATCAAAGAGCGAAAGCATTTAATATGGTGGGTCAGCGATTACGATGCCCTAGACGACGCGGCCATCGTTGAAGCAACGCTCAATTACGGCGATTGGAATGATGTGCAGGCACTCATTAAAATTCTCGGCGCAAAAAAAGTCGCCAAGATTTTTCGGGCGCATTCGGAGCCGTCTGAAATAGGGAGGCAGAATTACCGCCCCGAGGTAAAGAACTACTTTACGCTGTATTTTAATAAGTATGCATAAGGAGATACTGACCCCGGAGCAGGTCGTGCTCTTGCCACTTCTCCAAGTCGTGAGCAAGCAGTTCGGGTTGGTAGGCGGCACGGCAGTCGCTCTGCATTTGGGACATAGACGCTCTATTGATTTTGACCTCTTTTCTTACGAACCGTTTGATAATACCGCTGTCAAAAGACAGGTGGTGAAGGTAACGGAGATTACCAATACATTTGTGAAGCACCCGGGTGAATATACTTTTTTGTGCGGCGCGGTTAAAGTCACCTTTTTTCACTATCCCTACGCGATTCCGTATGCGGAGCATCTGGAACACATCATCAAAATACCGGATTTGCTGACGCTTGCGGCGATGAAAGCGTTCGCGCTTGGCAAGCGGGCGAAGTGGAAGGACTATGTTGACCTGTATTTTATTATGAAAGACAGTCATTCTCTGAAAGACATTTCACAAAAAGGCGCAGAGATTTTTGGCGGAGAGTTTAACGAAAAATTGTTCCGTATTCAGCTTTCTTACTTTGACGATATTGACTATAGTGAACAGGTTGAGTTCTTACCCGGCTATGAGGTAAGCGATGATGTCGTTAAAAAGGCGCTGGTACAGTGGAGCATACAGTAGCCGGGCCTCGTTTGAACCAAACAACACGCTCGCGGATAACTCACTCGCAAAGAAACTCCTCGGTTTGGCTCCGGAGGTGACCTTTGAAGAGGGGATTAGGGAGCTGAAAAAAGAATTTAAGATTGCCTAGGTTAATTTGGTTTTATAACAATACGAACTACGAATAGGATACAAAAGCACCATGAGGGCAACTATTGACAAGATTGATTATTAAGTTTATGGTATCCACGGGGAAATGAATTAAATTACGGTAAAACACCAATCGGAAAGGAATGTACATGAAGAGACGACTGTATCAACGTCGGCGGAGTCTTTGGAATCGGCCAAGAAAGACAGGACCAACAAAGGGGTTGCACAAGCACTTTGATCAAGGTAGTCCAGAGTAGGTTGTCTTGCACGCATGGGAAAGGGCTCGTCGGGGGAAATCACCATCAGCTGACTACGCTACGGTTCGTAATCCCAAAAAAGCCATTGAGTTGGCGCGAGCAACCATCACTCAAACTGGCTTTTGGATGGCGTCGGTGTCGCTTTTGCGCCGTCCCATGTTTGAAACAGATATCGAGATGATTACCCATCTGTTAAGGGTTCTCCCTCCAACTCTGGATCAACTCTACCAGTCTGTGGGTGAATCTGTCCCGGCTGAACTTAATAACAGGATAGCTTTTTGTGAGTGGTATCATGACGCCAAAAAGTTAGGATTGGGTAGTGCATGGGGAACAGGTTTTGATTTCCGGCCATTCTCCCAAAGGAGCACCAGGGAGTTTCTCGTTTGTGCGAGCAAAAAAGATTTCCTTGCACGGATGTCTGCTTGAAAGAGGATTATGAGGTTCGAATAGGCAGGACGCAAATCCTGCCTTTTTTGTTGCCGAAAAAATAAATATGGCTATAATGGGCAACTATGTGGAAATACCGTTTTGGCGCTTTTGTTATTTTGGCCGTAGCCGCTTTGGTCGGTTATTTTGTGTATACGACCGAACTGCCGGTAGAGACGGCAAGTACGAGCACCACCACGCCTTCTGTCGTAGCGCAGTCAAAATACGCCTTTAAACTCGGATTAGACCTCCGCAGTGGTTCGCTCATCATCTACCGCGCGGATACAAGCAGGCTTGAACTGGAAGGGGGAGACATACAGGGTGCTATGGATAGTTTGCGCGAGGTGATTGAAAAGCGCGTGAATCTGTTCGGCGTTTCCGAGCCCATCGTACAGGTTGAAGAAGGCGGGGTGCTTGGTGGCGGGGAACAGCGTCTTATTGTGGAACTTCCCGGAGTAACCGACCTTAAAGAGGCAACCGACATGATTGGGGTAACACCGCTCCTTGAATTCAAATTGTTGAATCCGGCTTTGGAGGGTTTGCCGGAAGAAGAGCTTGCAAAGAAAACACTTGGTGAAGCATTTGTCGCGACTCCGCTCACCGGGCGACTTTTGGAGAAAGCACAGCTTGTCTTTGACCAGACGACGAGGGAACCGCAGGTTTTGCTCAAGTTTAACAATGAAGGAGAGAAGTTGTTCGCGAAACTGACGAAGGAGAATGTCGGTAAGACGCTCGCTATCTTTCTGGACGGAGCGCCGATTTCCGTGCCGGTCATTCGGCAGGAAATTACCGGCGGTACCGCGACGATTTCCGGCGGATTCACGCCGACCGAAGCGCGGGATTTGGTTCGCAACCTTAACTACGGCGCGCTTCCGGTACCCATCGCGCTTGCGTCCACGCAAACCGTGGGCGCATCACTCGGAGATGAAGCGACCACGGCGGGTGTGCGCGCGGGACTGTGGTCGTTCGCGATTATCGGCATTTTTCTCGTGCTCTGGTACCGACTCCCCGGCCTCCTCGCTACTATCGCGCTCGCTATTTATGTGGCACTCAACCTCGCCATCTTTAAGCTCATTCCGGTGACACTCACCGCGGCAGGTATTGCCGCGTTCATTCTTTCACTTGGAATGGCCGTTGACGCGAATATCCTTATCTTTGAACGGATGAAAGAGGAACTCCGCAAAGGACGCGTGCTCCCCGACGCGATTCAGGAAGGCTTCCACCGCGCGTGGAGCTCTATCCGCGATTCCAACACATCCAGTATTATCACTGCCATGATTTTATACTATTTTGCTTCCACCCCGATGATTAAAGGTTTCGCGCTCGTGTTCTTCATCGGTGTCGTAACCAGTATGTTTACCGCCATCACGGCCTCACGGACACTTCTTAAGGCGCTTGGCGCTAAAGGGGAGAGTAAGTTTGTTAAAACGCTTTTTGGTTCCGGTTTTACACAATAAGTTTCAATGTATTTCGCAAAGCATATTTCAATATATTTCGAAATAACTAGAAACAAAGTTGAAATACTGTAGAAATAAAATTGTTCAAGAAATATGTATATCGTAAATAATCGCAAATTTTTCTATATCTTCTCCTGCGTGCTTATCGCCGCTTCTCTCTCCGCGCTTGCTTTCTGGGGTCTTCAGCTCGGCATTGATTTCAAAGGCGGCTCGCTTTTTGAAGTGACGTATCAGGACGGCAAACCTGAAAAAGCGCTCGTAGAAGAAGCACTCAAACCTTTGAATGTTGACGCGTCGGTGCGCCCCACGAAAGAACAGAGCTACATTATCCGCATGAAGGATCTTACCGAAACGGAGCAGGGCTCCGTACGGGAGGCCGTCTCGTTTAACGGTACGAAGAAAATCGTTGAGGAGCGCTTTGACACTATCGGTCCACTCCTTGGGAAAGAAGCCGTGGGGAAATCGTTCGTCGCCATCGCTCTTGTTATTCTCTGTATCGTCCTTTTCATCACTTTCGCGTTCCGCAAAGTTTCGCTTCCGGTCGCGTCGTGGAAATATGGCATCATCACGGTCGTCGCGCTTCTGCATGACGTACTTGTGCCGATAGGCGCCTTTGCCATTCTCGGGTACTATGCAGGCTATGAAGTTGATACGCTTTTCGTGACCGCGCTACTCGTGGTGCTCGGCTTTTCGGTGCATGACACCATCGTCGTCTTTGACCGCGTGCGCGAAAATCTGAAAGTCTCGCACGAAGTGCGCGACCGCAAAGATTTCGCCACCATCGTGGGGGACAGTATTCAGCAAACATTCGTCCGTTCCATCAACACCTCGCTCACGACCGTTATCGCGCTTCTCGTACTTTATTTCATCGGCCCCG
>CAYHOU010000012.1:0-9950 GCA_964358195.1 uncultured Candidatus Saccharibacteria bacterium
GGAAAAAGATTCGCGCAAATGCTACAATAACACCACCCGCTACTAAACCCGCCAGGGAGCTGGCGGGTTTAGCGTTTTGCAAGAGCCATAGTGAGAACGTGATGAAGAAAATCCGGCAGACTTGCGCCGACAGCCTGAAGCGATTGCAGATATGGAGAAACGCCTTCGTGCAGTTCGGGAAGCGGGTCGGCCTCAATGAAGAAAATACCGCGTTTGGGATGTACGATAAACTCGGAGCGAGAATAATGGCGAAGTCCGAGCAGGCGGTGAACCTCCTTCGAGAGACGCTGGAGTTCATCTTTTTCTTCGGTGCTGAAGTTCCCTGGACAGCGGTGATTCCCGCCTTCGCTATAGCGCGTTTCAAAATTGAAAAAACGATGATTTTCAGGAAGAACGACTTCAACGGGAAGGAGCGAATAATACGGACTTCCGCGAAATTGCTCCACCACTCCGCATACAGCCTCCCTGCCCGCTATAAATTCTTCAACAAGTATTTTCTCCGAAATACTGAACGCCGTGGTAAGCGCGACGGTTATTTCATCGGGAGTTTGTGCTACTGAAATGCCGATTGATGAACCCTTTGAAACAGGCTTTACCACGCAGGGTTGTGGAAAGGTACGGTAGAGTTCCCCCGCGAGCACTTCGGGAGAAGGAACATCCTCGCGTCGGAATATAAGCGCGTGAGGAGTTTTTATGCCTTCTTTCTCCATCAGTTGCTTCGCCAAAAATTTATTAAAAGAAAAAACGGCACCAAGACGTTTCGTGCCCGAAAACCGGATACCGTGCAATTCCAGCAGTCCCTGAACCGCGCCGTCCTCGCCGAATTCCCCGTGGAGCGCGTTCCACACAACATCCACTTTGCCAAGAATTTTATGTGGCTTTTCTTTTTTTCCATTGTAGTGCCAAGCCCCATCCAAGTCAATAAACACATCTATTGGATGATAGTGTTCGGGCAGGTTCGCGAGCATGGTCGCTCCTGTTTTAAGAGAAACGTGATATTCACTTGAGGGTCCGCCGCGAAGCACGGCAACGCGAGTCTTGGAAAACATTACAGAATTATATCACTTACCCAAAATTACGAAATGAGAGTTCTCTCTCGTCATTGCGAGCGTAGCGAAGCAATCCAGATGTTTTCCTACGGATTCCTGGATTGCTTCGCCCTCTATGGGGCTCGCAATGACAGTACCTATGCGAATTTCATAATTCGGGGTTACTTACGTCGGAAAAAACTTAAAATACGCGACGCTTCCTCTGGAACTTAAGAGAAAAACGATGGGCTTCGCTGTTGGCGAGGAGAACGGGAATCTTCAATCCTTTATCCTTAATCCTTAATCCTGCAAGACCTAAAATCTCGCGGGGACGGTGCTTTTCATCCTTCACTACGGCGACAACAGGAATGGAGAGTTTGAGTTCGCCTAGGACTTCGTCAGCGACTTTTTTCTGGACCTCATTACCATCAACCACGATAAGGTCGGGTAACGTCCACTCGGGGTGGCCGAAACGCCGTTTCAGCATTTCCGAGAGCCCCTTCGTTTCGTGCGCGTCCATAATTCCTCGCATTTTAAACAAACGACACTCGCCCGGCCGAGCTACGCCGTTTTCAACCACCGCCATTGCGCCGACAATGTCTTTGCCGCCGAAATGAGAGAGGTCGTACCCCTCAACCCGAAAGGGTTGATGGGAATTTCTAATTTCTAATTTCCAATTTCTAAGAAGAGCGACATCTTGGATATGCTGAAGAGCAAAAAAAGTTTTTTTAATAGCACCGGCTTGTTCAAATTCCTGCGCCTTTGCAGACGCTTTCATTTCCGTTTTTAATAGTGAAAGAAGGCGAGGTTTTTTCCCCTCAAAAAAGAGCTGGAGATTCCGAATAGTCTTGGCATACTCCGCTTTGCTTATTTCTCCCGTACACACTCCTGGACAAAGTCCGATTTGGCGGTTGAAGCAGGGATGTGCACCCCCCTCTATCCCCCCTCTAAAGAGGCGGGAAGGCGAACCCGGAAAAGAATTACACTTCAAATCTCGGTACGGGAAAATCCGTCTAATTATTTTGAGCGCGTCCTGAAGCCTGAGGCCGTGCGGAAAAGGACCATAAATAGCTTTTAGCTTATAGCTTTTAGCTTTTAGGGTGGAAAAGTCAATATCTTTTTGGCGAGTGATAAAAACAGATGGAAAATCTTCCTTGGTGATGACGACAAAGTTGAAACTTTTATCGTCTTTCGCGTCTGTGTTGTAGGGAGGCTGGAATTTCTTAATTAAATTTGCCTCAAGCAAAATAGCTTCAAGCACGGAGTCGGTTTTGCGGACATCAACACTCCGCGCCTCTGTAAGCATCTTGGCAATCCACGAACTTCGCTTTTCAACGATATTGGGCGCGAAGTAACTCCGCACACGGTTTCGTAGGGACATGGCTCGGCCGATATAGAGAATTTGCCGCCGCGCCATCGTCCTTCTTCCCTCCCCCCTCTTCAGAGGGGGGATAGAAGGGGGTGCGCTTCGCGTTCGCCCAAGGAAAAAATATACACCGGGTGTATCAGGTAGCTTGTTTTTTACTAAATCTTGACTTAACATACTTTATATGATATATCTCTTGCCAGAAAGGCAAAATGAAAAAAATCTTGATAGTAGCTGACGACGTGGAGTTGGGTGAGTTGCTCGCTTCAATTTTGGAAAGGAGTCTTACATATCCCAAGCCGACGGTCATACTTGGTGCAAGAAGGGGTAAGATGGCAATTGAGACGGAAATTTTCGCACTCCTACTCATCTCTCGTCCCCTCCCTGACGGAGACGCGAGCGAAGTTGTGAAGCTATTCAGAAAGCTTAATCCGCAAGCACCAGTTGTTGTGATGAGCGAAGAGTTTGCTCCAAACGGTGATATGAGAGCGTTTGCCCGGCAATGCGGGGTAGATGGCGCTTTTCCTAAGCCGTTTCTTCCGATTCAATTGGTGGATGCCCTAAGAGATGCGAAAGTCACCCCGTTTCTCTTTCGCTAGTCGTTTCCTTCTCGCTTCCAGCCGCTTCCCTGTTTGAGCGGCTGGTTTTCTTATTTTCTTTCTGGATTCCAGCCTCAGTCCATCCTCCCAAGGACTAACCTATGTACTATCATAGGGTAGCCCTTGGGGTCAGATTAGCTCAGTGTCTTCCTCAAATACTCTCCTGTATACGATTTCTTACTATTCGCCACCCCGCAGTAAAACCTCAAAGATTCGGTTTACTACGGGGCATGCTTCTTCCGGTTCCTACTTTTTCAACACTTTACCAAGGTACTGGCCTGTATATGACTTCTTGCTATTGGCGACTTCCTCCGGCGTACCTTTCGCAATAATGTTCCCTCCCCCTGTCCCTCCATCGGGACCAAAGTCAATAATGTAATCCGAGGATTTGATAATATCCATATTGTGCTCAATTACCACCACGGTATTCCCGTGGTCAACCAGTTTTTGCAGGATTTCAATAAGCTTTCTTACGTCTTCGTAATGTAGTCCGACGGTCGGTTCGTCCAAAAGATAGATGGTTTTTTGCATATGCGTCCGGTAGAGTTCAGACGAGATTTTCACTCGCTGGGCTTCCCCTCCGGAAAGTGTGGTCGCGGATTGTCCGAGTTCCAGGTATCCAAGACCTACATCCGCCAGACTGCGTAGCCGATCGGCCACAGCCGGAATGTCCTCAAAAAACGTAAGTGCTTCTTCAATAGTCATATGAAGAACATCAAAAACGCTCTTCTTTTTGTATTTCACTTCAAGCGTCTCTTTCATAAAACGCCTCCCGTTGCACACATCACAGGTGACATATACCGTAGGCAAAAAGTGCATTTCTACCGCAATCTCACCGTTACCTTGACACGCCTCGCACCGCCCACCTTTTACGTTAAATGAAAATCGGCTGGGGCCCCACCCACGGACACGTGCTTCCTCGCTTTCGGCAAAGAGCTCGCGGATAAACGTCCACGCACCAGTGTAGGTCGCGGGATTGGAACGGGGTGTTCTGCCAATTGCAGATTGGTCTATTAAAATTGCTCGGGAAAGATACTCGGTGCCGGTAAACGAACCAGCATTGAACACCTCGGCGGTGCGATACCTGCGGTCAAAACGCGCCTGTAGATTTTTATGGACGATTTCGTAGAGAAAGGTTGATTTGCCAGAGCCAGAAACACCCGTAACCGTAACAAACTTGCCGAGCGGGATGTCCACGCTTTGATTTTTGATGTTAAACAGACTCGCCCCGCGAATTTTGAGACTTCCCTTGTCCTGCGTTCGCCGTTCCTTCGGTACTTCCACTTCTTTCTCACCTCGCAAATACGCAAGAGTCAAAGAATTTGAATCATTTTTCCTGGCTTTCAAGAGTTTAGGCAATTCATCTGCCACCACGATATGTCCGCCGTGAACTCCCGCTCCCGGGCCAATGTCCACGAGGTAATCGGAGGAAAGAATGGTCTCCTCATCATGTTCCACGACAATGATGGTGTTGCCAATATCGCGTAAATGAAGAAGTGTTTTGATAAGGCGCGCGTTGTCTCGCGCGTGCAGACCAATGGTCGGCTCATCTAGCACATAGAGCGCTCCCACAAGACCTGAACCGAGCTGGGACGCGAGCCTGATACGCTGTGCTTCGCCTCCCGAGAGCGTATGCGCGCGGCGGTCAAGTGTGAGATATTCAATACCCACGTCAACCATAAACTGCAGACGGGACTCTATTTCGCGAAGCACTACCTTCGCGATATCCCGCTCTTTTGGACTGAGTTTCAGTTCAACAAAAAAGTCGTTTGCTTCGGCTTTGTATATTGCAACGAGTTCCACTATATTCACCCCCCTATGACTAGGCTCAACCTCGTAATAATTTCATGACGAGGTTGAGCCTCGTCGGTTGCCTAAACACACATACAAAGATTCTTCACGAAGACGCGCGCCCTTGCACTTCAGGCACGATTCATCACCGAAGAAATGCCTTGTGCCGAGTCCATTACATTCGGTGCACGCGCCATACGGCGAATTAAACGAAAACAACCGAGGTTCTATTTCCGGATACGAAAAGCCGTCATACGGACACATAAATTTGGCGGAAATCACTTTGCTGACGAACGGCTCTACCACTTTTTTATCGTGTGTACCGTTGGAGGACGCCGGAATTTCAATACGCAAAAGTCCGTCCGATTCGTGAAGAGACCGCTCAATCGCTTCGGGAAGCCGTTCTTTCAGAATCTCACCTTCGCTTATGAGGTCGGTAAGAAAATATTCGTCAACCAGCACGTCAATATCGTGCTTTTTGTGCTTCGCGAGCACAATCTGTTCGCGGAGGCTGTGATCTTTGCCGTCAACTTTTACTGTCTTGTAGCCCTTTCCCAAAAGGTCATAGAGCATTTGGTAATATTCCCCTTTCCTGCCGACCACAACCGGCGCGTAGAGTTTCAGTTTCAAATCGCTGTACTCAATGCCTAACACCTTCTTTACCCCTAAACGCGGCGGAGCCGCGTCGGGCGATTCCGCTTCGCGGGATTTAGCCTTTTTTTCGGAAAGAATTACATCTACCGAATCCAAGATTGTTTGCTTAATTTCCTCACCCGAAAGCTTCCGAATTTCCCGTCCACACAGCAAACAGTATGGTTTTCCGACGCGTGCAAAAAGGACGCGCAAAAAATCGTAGATTTCGGTAATAGTCGCGACGGTCGAGCGCGGATTATTGGAGCGCGACTTTTGGTCTATGGAAATAGCGGGAGAAAGTCCGACAATTTCGTCCACGTCAGGTTTTTGCATTTGTCGCAAAAACTGCCGAGCGTACGCAGATAGCGATTCCACGTAGCGTCTTTGGCCTTCGGCAAAAATCGTATCAAACGCGAGCGATGATTTCCCAGAGCCGGAAAGCCCCGTAAAGACCACCATCTTATTACGCGGCATTTCAACCGTTACATTTTTTAGGTTATGCGTCCGTGCCCCCTTTATGATAATCTTATTTTCTTGTGTTTCCTTTATCATTTGAGTGAATTCGCCTAATCCAGAAGCCTTTACCTCTGCCGAAATATCGGTTATCGGGAGGTTAAGGATTAAAGATTAGGGATTATCGGTTTGCGCTGTCCAACAGCGCACCCCCATGGATTGCTCCATAGGGTGAGTTAGAGAAACAGTCTAGCATTCTTTTCCGCAAAACAAAACGGGCGCTTTCGCGTCCGCTCGGCTGAAGTGCGTCTCAATTAGGGCGTCCCGACAAAGTCGCCATTAAAGGACGCTGTAATTGGGTTTCCCTTGAAAAACATCGGCTAATGGTCTTGTACAAACGACCAGCTCCCAAAAGGACGACTGAGGAAACCCAAACGAAAGAAACAGGATAATGACGGGGCTTATAACGAGGTACACAACCCCGAAACTGCCTCCGAAAATAAAAAGAGCAATGAGGGAAGCAAAAAAATCTTTCCAGGTTTTCATAGGTCTGCCTCTCCAACACTTTTTTCCAACCAAATGATACGAAACAATCCGTCGTGCTCCGGATTGTTTTTTGGCCAATACGTTAGCTACTTCTTAGTTTGTTTGAGTACCGTCTTTATTTCTTCAACTATTTCATCCAGCGTGACCGTCGCCTTTATAAGAAACTGCGCGGCGCCAAGTGTCTTACCCCTCTCCATATCCTCCTTTTGCCCAAGATTTGAAAGAAGAATGACCGGTATGTGCTTGGTCTTCTCATCACTCTTTATCCGCTTAAGAATCTCAAATCCGTTAATACCGGAAAGCAGAATATCCAAAAGAATAAGGTCGGGCATTTCCTTTTCCAGGAGACGAAGCGCCTCCTCCCCCTCGGTCGCGTGAAGTAGCGAGCACCCCTGCAAACTGAGCTTCCGCGCAATAATATCGCTAAGGAATTTGTCGTCCTCAACCCACATTATTTTCTTTCCAGAAAGCTCCATGGTTCCACGGGTCGCCGTAGCGGCGGCCTCGGTGTCCACGCCACCGACGGTGGCTCTATGAACCGGCTCACCGTCCTTGCTGAGCTGAAGCCGAACCTTGGTGATAACCTCCTCAGGGTCAAATTGCGCCTTCACGAGATAATCTTTTACCCCGAGTGCAAGCGCGCGATTTATTTCTACCGGCTGGCCCGAATTGGAAATGACAATAACCGGAATGGAGGCGATTGCAGGTTCCTTCTGTCTTGCTTCCAAAACTTCATACCCATTCATCTGCGGAAGAATAATATCCAAAAGCACGAGGTCGGGCTTCCACTGCCGTAGCCGATTGAGACCCGAAAGGCCGTCGCGTGTGAGTACCGCGTCATATCCCGCGGACTTCAGCTTCTGCATCAGCACATCTCCGAGAAATATATCGTCTTCAACAATCAAAATCTTTGAGGCCATAGCGAATCAATTATAGTGGTAAAAAAATCAAAGTCCAGAAGTACCGAATGTGTTTGGCTGTTGCGCGGACTCCTTCACCGAAGTATCTATCGGTAAAGTAAAAAAGAAAGTAACTCCTTTTCCTTCCGCACTTTCAAAAGAGATATGGCCGCCATGTCGTTCAATAATGCTTTTCACGATAAAAAGTCCCAGACCGGAACCGTCGGTTTCCAATTTTATCGCGTTTTGCGCTCTGAAAAAGCGCTCAAAGATATTTTTCTGCTGGTCCTTGGGAATGCCGATACCGTTGTCTTTTATTGACACACGTATTTCATTGTGAGTTGTTCGCTCCATGCCGATTTCAACAGTTCCTCCGGTTCGCGAGTACTTAATTGAATTTTCCAGCAAATTCTGAAAAACGGCGCGCAGTTTCTCCGGATCAGCCTTGACTTTGGACACTTCCGTATGATTCGGCGTGAAGCGCATGAGAATTCCCTTAGCTTTCGCCTGCGGGAGCAATTCAAACAGGACATTATCAACAATGTCCGCGAGTCGCACTGGCAAAAACGCGTACCGCGCCTTTCCCGATTCAATTCGGTCAGCTCCGAGCATATCGTTCACGAGGCTTATCATCCGGTCGTTACTCTCATAGGCCTTCATAAGAAAGGTTTTTTGTTCGGTGGTAAGCGCTCCCATATCCCCGCTGATAAGCAGGTTCAGCGTCCATTTTATTCCCGAAAGCGGGGTTCGGAGCTGGTGCGCAACAACCGAAATAAATCCCGACTTTACGTCATCAAGCCTGCGCAAGCGGTCGTTTGCGGTAGTAAGTTCCACATCACGGCGGACAAGCATGTGCGCGCCTTTTTCCTGCTCTTTCGCGATATCTTGAAGCTCCTCCGCCTTACGTCGGTACGACGTGACAGCGCGTAAAAAAAGGATAGTCTCCGCTGTAAGGCAAATAACAAACGCTCCGACGATGTAGTACAAATCCGCCGCGAATAAATCCATGAATGGAAGTGACATAATGGATGCCATTTCCCGAGCATGGCGTAAACTGATCGCCGCGACCACCATGGCAAACACGACGAAAGGCAGTGGAAGGAGAATGGTAAGAGTAATTTTAGGAAATCCTTTTTTCATTGATGCACGAGGACTTTGCCGTTATTCACCAAGAACGAAAATAACAACGGTCTCATTGTGGAAAGCTGGATTGCACTTGTTTATAGTGCGCACCTCGCCACCAAGCGGAGCTTGTTCGCCATAGGTATAGAACCCGATAAGAGGCACCTCACTTCCAAGCGCCTCCTGAATTGCGTCAATCTCGTCGCCTGAATGCTCACCGAACAGTTTGTTTCGCGCGATACAGTTAAAAATAATAATCGCCTTCGGTTTCCCTCCCTCCAGCTGGGCAAGCGCGTTCTCGGCCGCGATTTTTGCTACTTTTACCGCTTCCTCGCGACTACCGATCATCAGCCGTATATCGGAACCTTCGGGAATTTCGGCGGCACACGTAATGGACCCTTTTTTGTCAACCGTGATAGGGTCACGAATGAGTAATTCCTCGCTCCCCGCAACCTGCATACCAAGCGGGTATGTAATGGCGAGCTTTGCAAGCGTCTCAGTCCGGAGCCCGCTCGCTAGTTCCTTGCCAAAATACTCTTCATAGATTTGAATCGCGGGTTTGCCGTCAAGTTCGTGGAGAACCGCTCCGATGGATTTCGTGACCTTTTTAGGCAGACCGATGGGTATCCAGCCATGCTTCACCCCAATACCCATTTTGAAATTACCCTGAAGTCCAAGACAGACAACCGCACCCGAATACACCTTTCCATCCAGATACTGATACGTTCTCTTAAATTCAAAATCGTCACCCGCGGCTCCTCCCACGACGGGAAAATGGCTCCCGAGGCTTTGGAGCACTCCGCGAACAATATCGGCGCCGTTTCCAGCAAGCACATCGGGTAGCATAATGAACGCGTCAAGTTTACCTTGAAGCGCTTTTCCCTTTACCGCATCCGCGGCGGCCTTCCCAGCTTCGGTGGCGCTTTTTTCAATATGTTCACCGAGGCCGGAGAAAAACGATATACTGTCCGATTTGAGCGCCATGACGGCAACCGAGTGCCGCCTCGCGGGGCCGTCCGTGGTTATTTCTCCCGCTGTTGAACAACCGACGAGTGGGGTTTCTTTAGACACTGAGCGGACTCCGTCCAGCATTTTTTGCTGGTCATATTCCACCGACGAAAACACCAGAACGACCGAGGGGTCCGAAGCTTCTAAACGATCAAAAGCGTCCTGGCAGGCATTAGCCCCGACTGCGTACGCATCATCACCTTGGGAGATGCCGACACTTGCTTGAAGCATAACTTGTAGCTGAATAACTAATAATGGTAGGACGTACGCGCTTTGAGCATATTCTGTCATTGCGAGGGTACTCTTGAGGCAATCCCGGTTACCATATATGCATATCTGGTATTGCTCGCTATGAACGCAATGACACAAACTCGTAAGTCCTAACTGAATAACGACAACCAACAACAGTATAGCAGGGTTAGGTTGATGTTAGTGTGGATAGGTTAACGTGTATCCCTTGACGTGGCATTTGAGAGGAATCTTATCTTTTAGCACCAATCCACGG
>CAYHOU010000013.1:0-9800 GCA_964358195.1 uncultured Candidatus Saccharibacteria bacterium
GCGGAATCATCCGCGCGGGATAGGAAATGACATAGGTGGGTTGTATAAGTTTCGGGCGTACCGCTTTCTTGAACATACCGTCCATGATTTTCTCGGCGGTATCGTGGGGCGCGACCGAGACACCAAGCTGGGCGGCCTTGAGCGCAAGCTCTTCGCGGTTCGCTTTTTCGGGATTCGGAATGAGCGCGTACCGCTGGAGCGCCTCCGCGTACGAGAGCACGGTAAATGGTTTACCGAAATCCACGTCGTTTCCGCTGAATGAGAGTATCTCGCTTCCCTTCACCGTTTTCACAAGCGCGCGGAAAAGTGCCTCAATAAACGCCCGTTGTTTCGCGGCGTCGCTGTACGCTTCATACCATTCAATCGTCGTGAACTCCGGATTGTGCGTGACGTCAATACCTTCATTCCGAAAACTCCGCCCGATTTCGTAGATTTTTGGATATCCGCCGATAAGAAGTTTCTTGAGGTCAAGTTCAGGGGCGATGCGGAGATATAGGTCAATATCCAGCGCCTTGTGATGCGTCTTAAACGGTTCCGCGTTCGCTCCGCCGGCAAGTTGTTGCAAGATGGACGTTTCCACTTCCATAAAACCCGCTTTGTCCAAAAGCGCGCGAAGCGTAGAGAGAACTCGCGAACGGAGAACAAAACGATTCCGCACTTCTTCATTCATTAGCGTATCCAAATAGCGTCTGCGAAAGCGCTCTTCCGTATCGGTAAGCCCGTGCCACTTCTCCGGAAGTGGCCGGAGGCTCTTCGTGAGCATGTTCCACTTTTTCACCTGCAACGTCTTTTCATTCCGCTTGGTGAGAAAAAGCGTGCCGGCAACTTCCACGAAATCGCCGATATCAACGGTATCGCTCCAGAGTGCGAATCCTTCATCACCCAATTCGTCCTTTTTGAGCAGAGCTTGAAATTTCCCAGTTCCGTCAAATAAGTCCGCGAAGACGAGTCCCCCCTGCCCGCGAACGGCCATAATACGCCCCGCGAGATGGAGCTCCTTCTTTTTCGCAAGCTTGTCAAAAGTATCCGATGCTTCCTTTAGCGTCGCGTCAGTGCGCGTGGAAACAGGAAAAGGGTTAACACCTTTCTCACGGAGAATCTTTAACTTACTCAAACGATTTTCCCTAATTTCTTCAAAAGATGACATGGGAGAATTTCTAATTGTCTAATTCACCTGATTTCTAATAAATGACATTCTTATGTCATCTCCGCGACGGAGCAGTAGCAAAGTAGTCGTAGACTAAGGCGGAGGAACCAGAAAAGATTGAAATGCGCTGGATTCCCGCCTACGCGGGAATGACTTCAAAAGGTCGTTTTATTATGTGTTACTTGTCCCAACGTAGTTTAGAAATTGGAAATTAGGTAATTAGAAATTACAACGTTATTCTATCTGAATAACTTGGTAAGAAACATTCCCTCCCGGCGTTTTGGCGACGAGCGTCTCGCCTTTCCTTTTACCGACAAGCGCCTGACCCAAGGGTGCGTTTATGGAAAGTTTGCGTTTCGCGAGGTCGGCTTCTTCCGAACCGACTATTTTATAGGAAACAGGCTCTTTCGCCCCTTCCTTCAAAAGCGTGACGGTGGAGCCGATGTTCACGGATTCCGTATGATGCATCTTCATAATGACCGCCGACTGGAGCATTGCCTCCAATTTTTTGATGCGGTCTTCAATATTTGCCTGCATTTCCCGCGCCTCCTGATACTCGGCGTTTTCGGAAAGGTCGCCGAGCGACTTGGCATATTCAAGACTTTCGGCAACTTCCTTGCGTTTAACGGTTCGAAGGGTATCCAGTTCCTTCGCGAGTTCGTTGTGTTTTTCTTGTGTGAGGTATTCGGGTGCGTCGGACATGATATACACTATGTTTAGGTTTTTAAAACGTTATGATTTTAGCGGGTTTTGAGGGGTAAGTCAACGGGGAGAAAAGAACTGAATAACGTATAACCTATCACTGAATAACGAAAGAGAAGTGGGTTATTCAGTTATGAATCATTCAGTTATAGGTGATAAGTATTCGGGCGTGTACACGCTCATCCATTCCAAAAGCTCCCGCATCACATATAGACCGCCAATCGTATTATCGCGCGGTCCGCGCTCCATAAGCACGGCGAACGCGTAACGCGGTTTTTCATACGGGAAAAATCCGACCACCCATGAATTGACAAATTGCTTTTTTGTGCCGAGTTCCGCTGTTCCGGTTTTTGCGGCAACCGTCACCTGCGGGAGGAAAAGTCCCGTTGCGGTTCCGCCGTCCGTAACTGCCGCGCGCATTCCCTCCCGGACGACTTGAAATGAGGAGGTTTGTATCGGGAGTACGCTATAGGTGAGCGGTTCGTCTTTTTCCTCCACCAGCCGCGGCGGAAGCAATTTTCCGCCGTTCGCCACGGCCGCAACTGCGCGAGCAACCTGCAATGGAGTTACTTGAAAGCCGTATTGCCCGATGGCGGTGTGGTAGGTATTGCCAAGGCGCCATCCGTCACCGTTAAAATTCGCTTTTTTCCACTCGGGATTCGGAATCACCCCTGCCTCGCCGAACATATCGCTCCCCGGAGGCACCGAGCCGAATCCGAACATGCGCATGTATTTCTCAATATTCGCGATACCAAGTCCTTTCTGGTCCTCAAATCCACCTCCGATTTCGTAGAAATACACGTCGGAAGACACCGCGAGTGCCCGCCGCATATCCACCGCGCCGTGCGCCTTCCAGTCGTTGAATACCGTCGGCTTTTTAGGGTCAAATGGATTCGGTACGGAGAGAGAGCCTGTGCTGACAATCGTCTTCTCGGGTGTAATGATCTTTTCTTCCAACGCGCCGAGCGCGACGAACGGCTTCACAATGGAGCCGGGGGTGTAGAGTCCGTCCGTCGCGCGGTTAAGAAACGGCTTTTTGGGGTCGTTAAACGCGCGCGTAATAGCGGTCGCGTTCGTTCCGTCGGTGAGTACTTGTGAATTGTATTCAGGGAAACTTACCAGTGAAAGTAGTTCGCCATTCTCCACGTCCATAAGGACCGCGGCACCACCCTGAAAACCGCGGTCTTTCGCCAGATTTTCAATGAATTCATACAGTTTTTCCTGAAGCCGTGCGTCAATCGTGAGCGTCACACTCTCGCCATCCTTTGAAGGTTTGAGCACACTCTCAGACTGTACCTCGCCGTGCGCGTCGGTCTCAACGATTTTAAGACCGTGCTGTGGGGCGATATACTCATTGTAGTATTTCTCCACCCCATCGCGCCCCTCAAAATCCACTTTGTAATAAAATCCTGCCTTATCTTTGGTAGGATACTTTAAAAACCCAAGAATATGCGAGAGTCCCGCTTGGTTAAGATAGTTCCGCTTTGAGAACTCCGGTTCATCCGTATGAGTGACATTCCACGCAAGAAACGTTCCTCGTCTATCGTAGAGTACCCCGCGAGAACCGAAGATGAGTGTATGGCGCAACCGATTCTGCTCGCTCTGCTTCGCATACGTTTTGCCGTCTTGCACCTGTAACGTATAGGTCTTTCCAAGAAGAAGCAGGAGTATACACACAAAGACAACTCCGACGCTCCAAATGATGTGCCGTGAGATGGGGCGCTCCATGCGTCCTTCAAATTGATGGCGGTCAAATGCGGGAAGATTCCGCGAGTCAAGAAAAATCTGGTCAGGATCTATCTCGCGCACGGGCGGACGAGGATGCCGTATCGTATGTAAAAAACGTGAAATGAATCGGAACATGATTTTAAAAATCCTTACTCTTTAATCCTTCAGCTTTAATTTCTTCAGTCTTTATTTCTTTTATGACTCATGCGTTTGAGCATATTTCGTCATTGCGATGGTACTCCCGAAGCAATCCAGGTACCCAATATGTATCTGGATTGCTTCGCTGTGCGGGAATGACGCAAACGCATAAGTCCTATCTTTGTTAAAGATAACGAAGCAGTAGCGTAGTAGTCGTAGACTAAGGATTAAGGATTCTGGGTTTCTTTATTCTATATCCTCATTCTCTTTTTTATGAACGTGAGCGCGAGAAAGAGAACCGCGCTCCCGAGTGAAAGTATGAACTGGAAACCAAAAAAATGTGCGAGCGGAGCACCGTAGATGAGGTCCATAAAGAGGGCGAGAAGTAAGAATTCAACGTAATGCTCAAATATGAAAAAAAATACGGCGGCACAGGGTAAGACCAGCCACCACGGCAGAAGAGTAGCGGCGACGAGAAGCAGAAGGTCGGCAAAGAATCGCATCATGGTTGGTTCTCTTCTCCTCGGGTAAGCTCAACTTCAAGTACGCGGAGCGTTCCTATGGAAATTGGATTTTTAAAACGGATGATTTGGAACGAATCGGTGACACTACTTTCTATCGCCTCAACGGTAGCAAACGCGAAAGGATTGAGTCCTGGTATGATAACACTGTCTCCCGTATCAATCGTGATTTCCTTGGGTATCGTCGCTTTGAACGCCCCTCCTCCTTCCCCCACTGCTTCCGCGGGGATGGCGATACCCGCGTGTAAAATGGAAACGGGAGTTTTCCTTCCGGCAGCGGAATAAAACTCAATAAGGGATGTGCGCGTGTACGCCTTACTCACCACACCGAGTCGCGTGGAACCCGAAAGGACGGGATTCCCGACGGTAACACCCTCGGTTGTACCGACATCAATAACCGCCGTGTCATACGGCGACCGCGGTGGAGTCGCGAGAAGAGCTCCAATGACGCGGGGAGCCTGCCGCTGCGTTCGGCCCGCGGCTTCCTTGAGCAACCGGTTTTCTTCAGCCAAAAGGTCGCGGTCCGTAAGTAACCGATGGGCATTTTCCAATTCGGATGTGAGTCGTTCCACGTCTTTTGCCAGCGTGTTTTTGGATGAGAAGAAATAAAGTAGCGAATGCGCTTCGTTCGTGATAAATCGTCCCGCGCTCCAAAATGGAAGTGCAATACGGGAGGCGAGAGCCCCAAGCAGAGTCGGAAAGGAAAAATGAAATAGGAAAAGAGCCACGATGAAGAAGAGCGGCACGCCGAGGGCCGCGAAACGTCCCTTTACTTTTACATTACGAATGAGGCGGTAGTTCATCTTCGTTCTCAATAAGCACATCCTTATACGCGTCAAAATCTTCAAGAATAATTCCCGCGCCACGCGCAACCGCGGTCATCGGGTCATCGGCTTGATGGACCGGAATCTTGAGGCTTTCCGCCAGAAGCTCGGGAAGACCTTTAATGAGCGCGCCTCCGCCGACAAGATAGAGTCCGCGCCCCATCACATCGGATACGATTTCGGGTGGAGTAGTCTCAAGCACTTCTTTGACAGCCTCTATGAGATTGTCTATAGACAGCGCGATGGCTTCGCGCACATCGGTATCGGTAACCATAACCTCGCGCGGGAGTCCCGTAATAAGGTCGCGCCCTTTTATCATAGCTTCAAGCGTGGAACCTGGCGGTAACACCGAACCGATTGCGATTTTGAGATTTTCGGCGGTCTTTTCTCCGATAAGGACTTTAAATTCACCTCGCACGTACGCAATGATGTCCTCGTTCAGTTTGTCTCCCGCGATTTTCAAGCTCTTTGACCTGACGATGCCTCCGAGTGAAATAACGGCGATGTCTGATGTTCCCCCGCCGATATCCACAATCATATTCCCAACCGGGTCGTTCACCGGAAGTCGGATACCGATAGCCGCGGCCATAGGCTCTTCAACGATAAAGACCGTGCGCGCTCCGTTGTTTTTCGTCGCGTCGCGAACAGCGCGCGTTTCCACGTTGGTGATGCCGGAGGGCACGCCGACGACGACACGAGGACCAAGGAATTTCTTGGAATTCAATTCCGCTCGCCGAATCAGGTACGCGAGCATCTCTTCGGTCACCTCAAAATCGGAAACCACGCCGCCGACGAGGGGCTTCACGGCGGTAATATGCGGAGGCGTGCGGCCGAGCATTTCCTTCGCCTGCGCGCCGACCGCGACCACCTGTCCCGTTTTCTGATTGACGGCAACCACGGAAGGCTCATTAATCACGATTCCCTGCCCCCGCATATACACGAGGGTATTCGCGGTACCGAGGTCAATGCCGATATCGTTGGAGAGATACCCGCTCATTCTGTCCCAGTGCTTTTTGAGATGTTTTCGGAGCATAGAGTGGTGTAGGCATTATAAGTGTACAAAGAATAAACGCAAAGGTTTGCCGTTGTCTTTCTTCCGGATACCTATTGTTTCAATTTAGCACGAATCTACGGCCGTGGATTCGTGCTAAAATAGAGAGATGGAGGTAGCAAAAAGAAATGAAAAGATTAAGCGGAGGAAACAGTATTGCCGTTTTGGTCCAACACAACAAAAAATACTACTTCTCCTGCTTGGTGGGGTAGCACTTTCATGCGCCCGTACTCCAAATCGGCAATGGCGAATTATTAGAGAATTGCATGCTGATTGGCAAGATATCAAGCGTCAAGCTGCGGAGCGAGCCGTGGAGGCACTGTACGAGTCGAAATTGATAGAAGCCAAAGAAAATCCTGATGGAAGCTGTACGCTGATTCTAAGCGATAGGGGGAAAACCCGAGCCCTTACCTACAGGACACGGTACATGAAAATCGAACATATCGGCCCATGGAATAAAAAATGGTGGGTCGTTCTTTATGATATCCCTGAAGATGAAAAAGAAGCGCGTGATGCCTTCCGTGACCATCTTAAAGAACTCGGTTTTCGTAAACTGCAACATTCCGCGGGTATCTATCCGTTTGACTGTCGAAAGGAAATTGAATTCATTATTGAACTCTTGGATATCAGAAAGTACGTCCGCCTCATTGAGGCGAACCACATTGATAATGAATGGTATTGGAGGCGCGTGTTCAAACTTGAGCAGTCTTAGCACGAATCCACGGCCGTGGATTCGTGCTAAGACATCATGGTTGAGATACAAGTTGCTCCAAAAAATCAGACTCGGAGAGCATGTGAACCATGCCGGTCTTGCGGTCTTTGGCTTCAAGTCTCCCGGAAGCAATCGTTTTTTCGCTGATAACCACGCGAGTCGGAATGCCGATAAGGTCGGAATCGGCGAATTTTTCGCCCGGACGGACATCGCGGTCATCGTACAGAACTTCCACTCCCTTCTTGGTCAGCGCTTCATACAATGCGTCGGCCTCCACTTTCACTTTTCCTCCTTCGGCGCCAAGAATTGAAACGAGGTGTACGTTAAACGGCGCGACGCTTTCGGGCCAGACAATCCCTCTGTCATCCGAAAATACTTCAACAATCGTGCCCATAAGCCGTGTCGTACCGATGCCGTAGCATCCAACAATAGGAGTTTGCTCTTTGCCGTCCTTATCTTTATAGGTAAAGCCGAACGCTTTCGGGTATTTCACACCGAGGTCAAACACGTTCCCGACTTCCGCCGCGCGCGCTTTCGTAAGGTTACCCTTCCCGCACTTCGGGCACGGACCGCCCGCCTCCGCCTTCGCGACTTCGGTATTGGCGCAGTGCGTACAGGACGGACAGTACACAATGTCGTCTTCACCCGCGTCGGTGAGCACCATGAATTCGTACGAAATTTTTTCCGAAAAACTTCCGCCCGCCGCTTCGGTCACCTTCGCGTCAAGACCGGCTCGTTTGAATACGCGCAGGTATGCCTCCTTTACAATCGCGTAGAAGCGGTCAAAATCAGCTTGCGATTCATGAAAGCTATACATATCTTTCATACCAAACTCGCGCCCGCGCATGATGCCCGATTTGGCCCGGAGTTCGTCGCGGTATTTTTGCCCGATTTGATAGATGGCGACCGGCAGGTCTTTATACGAATTTGCATACTCCTGAGCAATCGGGGTTACGATTTCTTCTTCGCTCTGACCGAGCGCGTATTCTTTCTCGGTACGACTCTGCAGTTTAAAGAGGACGTCTACCCCATCCCATCCTCCCGTCTGCTTCCACTTCTCGCTCGGATGGAGCGTCGCCATTTTGATTTCCTGCCCGCCAATAGCATCCATCTCCTCGCGGATGATGCTCTCAATCTTGGAGAGCGTGCGGCGTCCGAGCGGAAGATACGAATAGACGCCGGCCATCTCCTTATGGATAAAGCCTCCACGAATGAGGAGCTGCGCGTTCTTCGCGATTTCGTCCGTCGGCGCTTCTTTGCGTGTTTTGGTGAAGAGGTGTGATTGACGCATATATTCTTCCCTCCTCCCCTCTTCAGAGGGGAGGATTGAGGTGGGGTGTTTAATTTAAATTTCGTCTAATCATAGCAGACAAAGTGCCTTTCCTACGATACTTGACAAGATGAAAATCAGATATATTATTTCGTCAAACGAAAGGCGTTGACATGAACACCAAAAATACTCCAACTCCACTCAAAAGAAAAAGTACATTTGTATTTGCTCCGACAGACATACCCCCTGCAATTGCAGACGACTCGGAAAGAAAAAGTGCGTTGATTGTCGCCTCTGGGGTTTGGTTCTTTTTGACCGCCGTATGCGCGTATATGTCGGGGATGTCCACAATCGCAACATTGATTGAAAAGAGTCCACCTAACGCGGGCATTCTGGCAGTCATGAACGGAGGTTTTGCGATTCTCTGCGGTATCGCGGGAGTACTGACGATTAGGCGGTTTGCGAGATAGCAAAAGATTTCTATTCTACTCACACTCCAAGAGCGACGCCGAAAGGTGCCGCTCTTTATTTGATGCCGACCTTGGTCTTTATGACACGGATATCGTCTTCTATTTTGTAGAGGCGGCGGTCTTGCCCGCCGATGAGTACATTCTTAATGCGGGTAACTTTTGTACCTAATTCCGCAACGTCTTTAGTGAGTGCATCTAAATCAACCTGCTTTGCAGTTTCGTCAAAGCCATGTTTTACAGAAATTGCTAACTTCTCAACCGTGTCGGTAAGTTTATCGAATTTAGTGTCCAAGCTCTTAAACGTAATGCTTTTTGCCATAGCGCAATTATACCGCCTTTTACAGAAGCTTCACAATATCGCGATAGGTGATAAACAGCATAAACGCGATGAGAAGAATGAATCCTCCGGTATTCACGGCGCGGGTGAATTTCACCGGAATCGGCCGGCGGATGATGCCTTCAATTGCGAGAAATAAAAGGCGCCCTCCGTCCAGCGCTGGAATCGGGAGTAAGTTAATGACCGCGAGGTTAAGGGAAATAAACGCGGTAAATGAAAGAAGGTACACCCATCCGAGCACCCGCGCTTCGCCGACAAGCCCCGCGATACCCACCGGACCAGAAATTGAACCAAGGTCAGCCTGCCCCAGTACCGCTTCCTTGATAAAGCCGAGCAGACCGTAGGTTACTTCACGAAGAATATCCCACGTCGTCAGGACTCCCTCATAAAACGAGCGGAACAGGCCGAAACGTACGGTGCCGATCGTCTCAAGACTCACGCCAATGGCCGGTTTCCCCGCAACGATGCCCCGCACCGGTTCAACATCAACGGCATATCCCGTCTCTCCACGCGTATATTCAATATGAAGCACACCACTACTCTCGCCGATGAATTCGCGCGCGGATTCCGATTCCGAACCCGTAAATACGCGGGTCCCGTCCTTCAATGAAATGACCGCATCGCCACTCTTGAGACCCGCTTTCCCCGCCGGAGAATCGGGGAGTACTGTCGCGATGGTCAGTTTCGGATTCTGTACTTCGCTCGCGTACCTGCCGTCAACGGATGACGGAATACCGGACATAAAACTAATGGAAATAAGGAGCCACGCGAAAATGATATTTCCGAGTATGCCGGAGACCAGCACGAGCGCTTGAATCCAGCGCGATTTGGAGGTGAAGCGGCGGGAATCTCCCTTAATAAAGGGAGCACTGCCGTCTTCGGCAGGTGGGTTGTCAACAA
>CAYHOU010000014.1:0-9768 GCA_964358195.1 uncultured Candidatus Saccharibacteria bacterium
ATGACCAAAGAAACCGCGATTATTGACGACTTCACAAGCGCGCTCCGGAGATTTTAGCGGAGCCCAAAACCGCCATCGTGAGAGACGCCGCCATACAGCGGTTTGAATTCTCCTTTGACCTTGCGTGGAAAGTGCTCAAAACAGTTCTTGAGGAACGGAAAGGCATTATCTGCAACTCGCCAAACGAGTGCATCCGCGAGGCGTACCAGCAAAAATTCATTGACTATGACAAAAAATGGATGAGTGTTCTCAAAAACCGAAACCTTACGGCACACACCTACAATCAGAATCTGATAGAAGAAATCTTCGCTGAATTGCCTATCGCCCTTGAACTCTTCTCCACACTGCTCAAGAAAATAGCTCTGTGACCCCGAGTTACGAAATTCGCATATGTATCGTCATTGCGAGCCCCGTAGAGGGCGACGCAATCCAGGAATCCATAGGGAAACATCTGGATTGCTTCCTGCCGCGCAAGGCCTCGCAGTCGCAATGACGAGATGGAATTCTTATTTCGTAATTCGGGGTCTATGAGCGTCTAGGCGGCGTAACCTGATGGGCATCTTCCAACAGCCAATGGTTGGAAGTTGCCCATCAAACACAGGTCATAACGGAAGCACACAGGAAACGCCGATTGCTATAAGAATTTTGGTTCTTCGGGACATGATACTAAAGAAACAAGTAACTTATGATGGGGAACTGTACAAACACTTGACAAATTTCGTGGCTTTGCTAGGATGGGACGGTCAAACCTCTCCCCGCCAAAAGCGGGGGGATTCTTTTTATATAATATACTCTATCTGTTCTCGTAATTTCTTAATGTTGATATACTTTGCGCGATTCAGCAATTCTTTTGCAACGTGTCCCTTCGTAGAGATAACAAGAACTTGCTTTTTATGTTGCTTGGCCATATCCAACAGAGGGGCAAAATCGCTGTCGCCTGACATAAGTACCAGCGTTTCAAGGTTATTAAGATTCCCGATAACGTCAATGGTTAATTCTACATCAAGGTTTCCTTTCCAAGTATAGGTATCCTTTGCAATTTTAATCCGTTTCACCTCTTTCGCTTTTACGCGATATCCAAAACCGATTAGTTTTTGCAAGAAAGCATTTTGCTTTTGATTATCTCCAACACGGCCAGTGTACAGGTAGATGCCCCGTAATTCACATTCATTTTTGAAGTAGTCCAGTAGTTTTTTGTAGTCAATCCGCCACCGCAATGTCCGCTGTGAATACAGCATATTCGCCGCGTCAATAAACACCATTACCCGCCCCTTTACTAAGTTTTTAATCATACGCGAGGTTGTTTGTTTGCGGGCCGTAACGGAAGCACACAGGAAACGCTGATGGCTATGAGGGTTTTGGTTCTTCGGGACATATTATTTCTTGACGGTGTTTGTTGTGATGCATTGGTTTCGCCTTAACACCTGCTGATTTTGAATAGGAGGACTTACAGTTCCAGTAACGGGGTTTCGGATACCAGGGGTTGTGGCGGGGGTATCCGTGGTCACACTATACTGTTTATTGCACAGCGCACTGACTGCTTTATTCGCCGAGATAATCAATTTATCAAGTTCAGGGTCTAGCGGCTTGGCGGGGGCTATTGGGTCAACCGCCAACACGTCGCCCTTAATTTCAGCGGTAGCAACCTTCCCCCCGATTTCCTTCATCTCGTCAATATTTCTTTGCACCTGCTCACGAAGCAGGCGAGCATTTCCTTCCGGGTCCCCCGCGTTTGAAGCGCCTGGCTTGAATATGCCGCCTTCAATCAAAAGGTTGGCGTTCGTTACCTGCTGACCGATGGTATGTATTGCGCTGTACTGCCTCGTATTATCGGCGATTCTCTGATGTTCATTCGCGTCAAGAATTGCTGTATCAAGCTTCGCGTTTTCCTCGGCAGAAAGGTTGAGCCCGTCCGGCATGACCCCGCCTTCTTCAAACTCAATACGGCCAGCCTCGCTTCTCCTTCGCGCCAACTCCACGATATCGGGCGCGTCCAAAATTTCATTTCTGATTTTTTCTTCAGCAGTCGCCCGTTCGCCGGCAGTTTTAGAGTTTGCGATGATTTTATCAACCGCTTCATTAAAAGCTTTCACCTTATCTTCATCACTTCCCGGCACGATGGTCAGCCCCCTCCCTGTCAGAGCCTTCGGAACCCGTTCAAACGCGAGGGAGAGGTCAAGGTCGCGCCCGAGCGAGGGGCTGATTTGGTTCATAAAAATGTAGGACGCGTAGACAATTACGAGTCCTCCGAGCGCGCGGAGAATAATCGCCTTCCCCTCGCTATGCCCCAATATGGAGTCGGTAAAAAGAAGCTCAAAGCCACCGCGAACAATGGAGAAGACGGCAAAAAGACCCGCTAAGGCGACGCCGACATTGTAGATGGTGCGGAGATACTTCGGGAAACAGGTAGGAGCGATACACGAGGTACCCGATGTAAATTCAGACCCCTGCACATCAAAAGGAGCAAGGGGAACATAGTCAATACTCGTCGCCATGACGGGGGTAGCTGAAAAGGCCAAGCCGGAAAAAATAATAGTCAGTATGCAGAGGGTGTAGAGAATAGATTTGGGCATGGAATATTTAGAGATTGTGGTTTTTCTTTACCCCCCTTAATAAAGGGGGCGACACATTCTGATGTGCGGGGGTTGTTTCTTGCTTTTTCTAATACGGATACAACCCCCTCCCTCGCCGACTCGGGCACCCCCTTTATTAAGGGGGAATTTAAGACAACGAAGTCCCGACCTATTGAATTGCTTCCGTCCCCGCGGAATTAAAATCATTTTTCTCGGGAAACTCTATGGTTACTTTCCGCTCCGCGGCCTGGAACGACTTCTCCTCATCCGCGCTATGCGCCTCCAAAAACAAATCCGAAAAACCGGAATCGTTCGTGGAGCGGCGAAGCGTTACTACTGAAGTCCTCTGCCCTGAAAGCGGAGCATAGTTCAGTTGCCAATCGTAAATGATGTCTTTGTTCGCTCGGGTATTCGTTTCAAAATAGTATGGAATCGCGCTCACGCGTACTTCGTCATCAGAAAGGGTGAAGCGGCCCACGAGCGCCTTTCCGGTAAGCATTCCATAGAGAGGATGCTCTTCGTAGAACATAAGCCGCGGAGACACCGGAACAACAGTGATTGCGGCGTCCGCAAACATGGTATGGTCGGGACTTTCCACGGTAACCGAGATTGTCTTTATGTTAACGGGAATGTCACCTCGGAACACAAACAGATTTTTTCCTTTTCCCGAAGAATCACCGACGACAGTATCTCCCTCCTTCCACGTGTAAATAAGGGAACTCGCGGGCATAACCGATGCGCCGTTCGCGAAGGAAGGAATAGCGGCGACAAGAACGGTTCCCTGATACGGCATCAAAGCCTTCCCCTTATAGAACGGAGGGGTATAACTCCCTGCCTGCCACAGCAGATTTACTTCAGCGGGGCGGAGCGTCAAACTCGCGGAGTAGGTATTTCCGTTTTCGCCGAGCGCGACGACGCGAACTTCCAGCCGCTCACCCCCCTTCCCCGCGAAAACGGTAATTCTTTTTTCTCCGGTCCCGCGCAGTACCACTTTGTCATTCACAAACCACGTGACCTCGGAACGATTGAGGTCAATGTTATAGCTTTCCACCGAAACGACAGCTTGTTCACCGGGGCGCGGATGTTCGGGAAAGAGAGCCATAGACAGCTCAGTGCCAACCGCTCCAGTTTGGGCGGAAAGAAAAAGAGGCAAAGCCACAAGCAAACAGAGCACAAAAAAGAGGGTTCGTTTCATCCTGCTCATTATACATCAACAACTCCCCCTTAGGATGTGCACAGAAGAACACTATGAATTACGAAACTCTGTCTCGGCTCGTCATTGCGAGGGCGAAGCCCGAAGCAATCCAGGGTGCACGGCCTTGTTTCTGGATTGCTTCGCGACGCCTGCGCAGAGCGACAACGAAGTGCTCGCAATGACAATTGTGAGTTTTGTAATTCACAGAAGAACAGGCGCCCCCTGACGCGGCATTTGAGAGGAATCTTATATTTTAGCACCAATCCACGGCCGTGGATTGGTGCTAAAATACACAGTGCCACACTAAGGTAGATACACGTACGGTGGCTATGCCGAGAAAGAACGCTCCTCCCCTTTTGGTTTTTGGGGTGTATGCGCGGAAGAGTGCTCTTGCAGACTTGATTCTCTCGCGGACGGATGAAATACTGGAGGACCACCAATGTCGCCTTGAGGTCTCCTGTTCTCGGTAGCTCTTTCTTCTCGGTGCGAGTTCCCCGAGGCAAGGCTCTCGCGGTACGGGGACATTTCGGAGGCGGACTGCCCTGGTTGCTCTTGTGGAGAGGTCTTTGTTCCCGTGTCCCCTCGTCCCTCACGCAACTGTTTTTCTTGTTGTTCGGAGTTCGGCTGAAGCGCCTGCATCGTGTCCGCGTAGTGCTGGCCTCCAACTTGCTCTTTCTCCCCCTCTTGCCCCGCCTCTCCCTTCTTTGCTTTAGCCATTCTCTCCTGCGTCTCTTTCGCCCCTTGCTCCACCTCCTTCGCTTTCTCCGCGACCTCTTTCATTTTCTGCTTGTTCGCCCCCAACTTTCCGGCCACTTTGGCGGCCTTTCCAACTACTTTGGCTCCCATCTCTGTTTTTGTAAGTAAATCTTCCGCTCGGACATTGAGGAAAATAAACACGACTGCGCCTGTCCACGCGGGTAGAGTTCCGAGAAACGGCACAAGTTTAATAAAAAACGCGACCGGAAACGTCAGCAATCGTTTTGGGCTCTTTATAAACCTGATGCCGTGTTTGTGGAACCAAAACCAGAATGTTAGATACGCGAAAAGAGACGTAAGCGTGCCGACCATGAAGTTCGCGGGAATTGTGAGAACGTCCAAAAAGGGAATAAGGTCCAAGAGTTTGGGCGCGGCAATGATGCCGTCAAAGAGAAGCGCCACGGGCACCATAAGTGCGAGCGTAACGAACGTTAAGGACGGTTTTTTTGTCGGGGAAGGCACACTAGTGAAGAAATTTCGAATATCTAATTTCGAATTTCGAAAAACAAGAGATAATAAGAAACACCTATTTTTTTCTTCTTGTTCAGTATTCGATATTTTTCGATAGTAGGTATTCGAAATTCGATATTTAAGAAGCTCCCTCGGCGGCTTTCAGTTCCGCTTTCGCCGCTTTGATTGAGAGCAGTTGCGACGGGTCGGAGGTGATAATCTGGTCCTCGGTGTAGGAAGCGATGACTTTGATGGCGACATGCTTCAATCCCACGAAGAAGAGCCCCTCCCCCACGTCCGATTCAAGGAGGAGATATTTTTCCTCATCGGTGAGGTTAAAAATTGTCTGAAGTTTATCAACCACCGTCGGCGATTGTTTGAGGAGCATCTGCATGGATGAGTTGGTCAGAATCGGTAGCCCATATGGCGATTTCAGGAAGTCGTCCACGTCTTGGGTGATGGTGGACAAGCCAAGGTAATATTTACGTCCGCGCTTCGCGAGACCAAGGAGGAATGACGCCGTGTCCTCCGACTTCATCATCCACCACGCTTCATCAATGACCATCAGGCGTTTTTTGAGTTCTTTCCGGATTGAGTTCCAGATAAAGTGCATCACGATGTACATCGCGGCGGATTTCAACTCGTCTTCCATATCGCGGAGAGAAAAGACGATAAAATTCGCGTTAATATCCACATTGGATGGCTGATTGATGAAACCCGACCACGTCCCGCGGGTGTATTTTGAAAGACGCTGGACCAGACTCTCCGCCCCCTGCATACCGGCCAGGACCAACTCAAAATCGGAGAGAAGGGGCGGTTCAATTTTGGAAAAGTCGGAATCGGGAGTGATGTCCTTCAGCGCGTACGTTTCTGTTATTGCACGGTCAATAATCGCGTCTTCTTCGGCGGAGAGACCCCCGAGGAGAATTCTGAAGAGACCAACGAGATTAATGATGTTGGAACGAAGCACATCGGCCGCGGATTCATCTTCCCGAGGGGGCGCGAGTTCAAACGGATTGATGTGATGTTCGGAATTGAGCGAGATATTGAAATACTTTCCTCCGGTGGCCTCGGCAAGGAATTCATATTCCCGCTCGGGGTCAATGACGATAACCTCGGTTCCGAACATAAGACTGCGGAGAATTTCCAGTTTTGTCATATACGATTTTCCGGAACCTGACTTCGCGAGGGTGATGGAGTTGTAGTTTTCAAGACTGAACCGGTCAAACAGAACAAGCGAAGAATTATGGCGGTTTATTCCATACAAAATACCTTTGTTAGAGGTAAGGTCGAATGAAATAAACGGAAATACGCTTGAAAGCGGGGATGAATTGAGCTTGTTATGCACCATAAGCTCGTCATTCCCCAAAGGGGACGTGCTTCTGAACCCCTGCTCTTGCTGAAATAATGCCGGTTTAATAATCACCAGCTTGCTTTCCAGAATGGATTTGACTTCGTTTTCCGTCTTGTCCAACTCTTCCTCGGTGGAAGCATAGATAGTAAGGTAGATTCCAACGTCAAACAGCTTTTCCTGCGCCTGCAGAAGGTCGTCACGGAGCCGTTCCAGGTCTTGATAAGCCGTTTCAAGCATAGGATCGCGCACCAACCCTTTTTTCTCGCGGTCGGCCATCTGACTCTGCACCTCGGCGACTTTTTTCTGAAACTGCTTCAGTATTTTCGCCGTGTCCACCGGATGCACGAAAATGCTGATGTCAAACACCTTGTCCAGATTGATAATGGGAGCAAACCAGCCTTCGGTAAGATAGCGGGGGTATGAGATAACAAAAAATGTCCTCGTCATCTTGCCGCTGACATTTAGGGATTTCGGCGCGACTTTAAGCGCGGCCGGCGCGATAACATCCTGCAATTCAAGCTGGCCGGACTGGTAAATCTCCTGCGGCAAGAATTCCGCCAAATCCTTACCCCCTTCTTTTTTTCCAAATAATTTATTTAAGAATCCCATAACAGTTATAAAATGAGGCGTCGCTTTTAGCAAAAATATCGAATATCTAATTTCGAATCTCGAAAAACATAAAATACTTAATATTCAATACAAAAAAAGACGAGTCCATATTTTTTCCTTGTTTCTTCATTTTTGGTATTCGATATTTTTAGATATTCGGTATTCGAAATTTGGTATTATCCCTCCTGCACGGTTTTTTCCGTCTCCCCCGGATTGAACAACTGATAAAACACATCAACAACCTCTTCGGTTCCAAGCTGCGCCACCCTGACTCCAGTCCGGATGAGCCCTTGCTCAACCACGCTGACTCGCTGTTCAAGCTGTGTTCTGTTCTCTTCAAACCCCTTCGGCCCCTTTTCCGGTGAAGTGTTTTTCGCGCCGAACCCCTCTTTTAGTTTCATCGCCACCCCTCCCCCACTCGCGGAAAGTTGGACGATGGCGGCGGAATACGGGACGACGATAAAGAATGTCTTATTCATAATATTCGTCCCCTCCGTGAATTTCTTGACGAAGCCGATATACTCACGCGTCTGAAGCTTCAATAGTTCATTTTTCTGATTTTTGGCCCGCTCTTCAAGAAGCGTAATGTAGGGTTTAATGTCAAACCGTCTGGACTGAACAATGATTTCCACGGAAAAATCAAGCGAGTTCAGGAAATTTTGGAATTGGGAAATAATCGCCGTTTGGTTGTCCTCGGATTTCAAGGCAAAGTTTATGGACGAAGCCATAAGGATGGCGCGGAGGCCCCCGTCTTTCAGGATGACAATGCCATCCCGAATCTCCTTTATTTTGACGAAGTCTTGTGAAGCTTTTGATGCGACAACCATAATGGAAGAAATATCGAATACCTAATTTCGAATATCGAAAAAGAAGAAATCTTCAAATTTCAAATAAAGAACAAGAAGAAATCCAAGGCTGGTATTCAGTATTCATCCTTATATCATAACAGAAACTACTCGATTTTCCTCATAATCGCTCCAAAGATAAGCATAAGCTCGTTTGCTTCTTGTACCAGACGCTCCCTTTCTTGGTTTAAAACAGCATTCTCCTCAATATCCAACAAACGGAGCCAGAACCTACTTTCTTTCGCTTCCTTCCGAGAAATCTTTATGCGGAGCACTCGGTCTTTCGCGCCAGTGTATTCCTGCGCTTCAATATAATTCGCACCAACTGAGCCGGATGAACGAATAACTTGTTTGCCGTCCTCTATGTTCCCGCTGGTTTTGGACAGTTTTTTGATGAATTTTCGAGTATTCTGTGCAAACAGAAAAGTCCTCTCTTCGAGGTCGTATGGTTCCCTTTTCTTATTTTCCATTTTTTGTTCTATATTTTTCGATATTAGGTATTCGAAATTCGATATTTGGACGTGAACTACTTTCTCGCCTTCACATTCTCGTTCACGTCCAGACTCCACGTTAAATCTTTTAGCTTGCTTTCGGAAAGCGAAGGAACCGGATTCCCCTTATTCGCGATTTCTCTCGCCGCGTCACGTGGACTCATTTGTTTTGGTACCCGTTTCCACAAATACAGGCGATTGGAAAGCGCGTACGCGATTGCGGCCTGTAGCATAAAGATAAATGGCTTACCATTTGGTTTGTAGAATGCGAGCGCGGCCGCGAGGCCGGCAATGGGCGCAATGATGAGAATCGCGAGATAAAAAGGCAGGAAGTTGTACGCGATATACCCCATTCCTATCCCGCCCACGATGTACACAAACTGCTTGATGCTGAATGGCCCAAGTATTTTGTCTTCTATGTTGATGAATTGGGGGACCTGAAAACGCATAAGAAAGCTTATAGCTTTTAGCTGATAGCTAATAGTAAGAATTAGGATTGTTGAAGCTTATCTATCATGGCGTTAAGCATACGCATGATTTCAGCGAGCAGAGAATCCGTGGCCTTATAGTCGCGTGCGGCAGTTTTAGGAAGACGTTTTGAGATTTCAATTTGGGTTTCTAATTCTGCCCCTGAACCAAAGGCGATACGGAGGAACTGACAGAAGTCTTTTTTGGTCCCGCGGTATCTCCCCTCGGCGATATTTGAAGCTATGGAGACGGCTGCTCGGCGCATTTGGCTTGTAAGTCCATATATTTCTTCTCTCGGATACTGTTCGGTAAGCGCATAAACCTGCACTGACAAGTCAACTGCTTTTTGCCACACAATAAGTTCTTTGTAGGATTGTATTTTCATTTCTATCTCCCTATAAGCTAAAAGCTATCAGCTATAAGCTAGTTTGTGGGTTCACGGTAGGGGTCAGTCGTAAAGCGCTTCTCTTCCTTCGGGATTGCCATTGGAGCCTGTAATTTTTGGTCAAGGAAATCCTTTTCCTCTTCTCCTCCCCTCTTCAGAGGGGAGGATAGTGGAATAGTCGCAGATTGAGGCGGGGCGCTTGACTCACTTTGCGGGCGAGTCTTATCCCCCTTACCAAAGGGGGTGCCGTATTCCGATACGGGGGGGGTTGTTGACACCCCTCCTGTCGAAGACGCCAGTGCTCCCCTTGTTAGGGGAGATACCGTCCTCCCCGCCGAAGCGGACGGTTTCCATCCGGTAGGCCCCACCGGAGAAGCTTTTAGTCCGCCAGCTGGCGGATAGCTTCTAGCTGTTAGGGAAGAGTTTGGAAGAGTCGGCGCGAGGATTTTCGGCACGGAAACAATACCTTTAGGATTTTCAATGTCTCGGAGCACGTCAGCACGGCTAAGAGCCTCATCTTCTCCTCCTCCCCTCTTTAGAGGGGAGGATACAGGTGGGGTGGTATCTCCCTTACGAAAGGGAGTACCGAATTCTGATTCGGGGAGGGTTGTTTCTGTCTGTTTCTTTAGTACATTCTCCCCC
>CAYHOU010000015.1:0-9573 GCA_964358195.1 uncultured Candidatus Saccharibacteria bacterium
GGTAATCGCGATGTCCGTTGCCTGTCCCTCCTCGCCGCCGAGCGGCTGGTGAATCATCACTTCGGCATTCGGGAGGATATATCGCTTACCTTTTTTGCCCGCAGAGAGCACCATCGCGGCGCCAGATGCGGCGATGCCGACACACGTTGTCGCCACGTCGTTCTTGATGTGGTTCATCGTATCAATAATCGCCATGGTCGCGGTTACCGAACCGCCCGGTGAATTGACGTAGATATTCACCTCTTTTTTCGGGTCTTCCGACTGCAAGAAGAGGAGCTGTGCGATGGTGATGTTCGCGATGTGGTCGTCAATCGGCCCGCCGAGGAAAATGATATTTTCCTTGAGAAGGCGAGAGTAAATGTCGTAGGCGCGTTCGCCGTACGTTGTTTTTTCTATGACTGTCGGTACTAAGATTGACATAAGATTTATGATTTATGATGTATGAATAAAGATAGAGGAGAGTATACCAGTAGGGGAGCGAGTTGACAAATATAAGAAATGTTATAACATAATTTTCGAGTTGTTCACGTCGGTAAACCAAGAGGAGAATCCATGAAAAAAGCTACATTGCCTGTCAAACAAAACTTCGTCTATCCAGTGAATACCGAAGGAAGCAAGTTTGCAAGAGAGATTCGGAGTCAGTGCAACTCACTTACTCCGAAGGAACGAAAAGCTCTTCTCAAGCAGGGGTTAAGGAGAATTAACCAGGGGCACGGCAAAAAGTAGTCTTGCCACTCTAAATTACGGCCTCGTTGTATTCGTGCGGCGAGGTCTTTTCTTTTTAAAAACAAAACCCCGCTCCGACAACAGTCGGGGCGGGGTTTGATGAGTTCAGTGTCTGTTCCGTGTTCTTAGGGACTGTTGCCGAATGACAAAATTGACGATTTTGTGACGCAGGAATAAGGGTTATTTCGGACGAAAAGTGCCAAAAACCTCATTTGGCAACAGTCCCTCTTATAGTCCGTGTCGCTTCCGTGTCTTACTCAACAATCACGATACCGACGACATCAGGGTCTTGCAGGTTCTTGTATCCCCAGATACCCGGTTGGCTAAGTGAAACTCCATACGATTCATTCTTTCCGATTGACTTTGTCGCTCCAATCCCGAGGTCCGCGCTGGAGCCGTCTTTCGGGTCCGCAAGCGGAGCAATACGGAGCGCTGTTTTACTGATGTTCAAGAACTCTATAGACTGGCCGCGGACAACTTTAGCAACCGCAGGCGAGAAGCCGCTTCCGTTGAAGATGACGACTAACGGCGCCATATCGCTTCCTACCGTTGCCGTAGCGGAAGCGGCGAGACTTGAATCGTTTGACGCGATTCCGGACGGACGGGTGAGAGCGATTCCGCCGACCAGCAAGGCCGCAACCAAAAGCCCGACCGCAAGTTGTGATTTATTCATCTCGTTAGAGACAGGGCGCGGTCATAATGACTGCAACACTGCCATAATATTACTTAACTTATAATAACCACGAAATCTTATTTCCCTTCCCTCATAGCGACCACGGTCTCTAACGGGATTCATATACGTTTTAAACGGGAAATAATAATACCTCTATTGTACGCTGTTCCCGCCTTCTCTGCACAAGAAGTTATCAACAGCATGATATAATACAAATGTATGGGCAAAGATACGAAATTACGAACACAACACCCCACCTCAATCCTCCCTTACAGGGACTGTACACCTTTCGCATTTTGAAGACAAAACGCTCAAGGTCTTGCAATGCTTCTAAGGGCGCATTTCACCCTCTAAAGAGGGGAGGAGGGGAAGAAAATGAGACTACACAGATTTTTTGTAGAAGAAAGAATAGCTTCGCATGCCGGCGGAAGAGACCGGCTCGCGATTACGGACGCAAAACTGCTTCACCAGTGGCGCAACGTCTTGCGATTGAAGGCTGGGAGCGAGGTCATCCTCTTTGACGGGTTTGGTGTGGACTACCGATGCGAACTCGCGTCTCTTGATAGAAAAGAAGCCGTCTGTGTCATACGGGAATCGGTCAAAAACGATGTCATTCCGTCCCGTCAATTTTTTCTGTTCGCGTCGCTTATCAGGAGGGACCGATTTGAATGGCTACTTGAGAAAGCCACAGAGCTTGGCGTATCCCAAATCCGGCCGGTGGTTGCAGACCGTTCCGAAGTGAAAAAGTTTAATTTGGATCGGGCGAAAGATATCGTACGCGAGGCGGCGGAGCAATCGGGGCGGGGAAGCCTCCCCGCGCTCTATGAGCCGATGGAGCTTCAAAATGTCTTCAAAGAATACACCTATTTCAAATCAATGGTGTTTGACCCGCACGGGGAGCCGTTTAAGAAACGCGATTGGGAGCACGGGGAAAAATTCGGAGCATTTATCGGACCCGAAGGGGGGTGGAGCGCCCGCGAACTTGAACTGTTCCGGAGCAAGAAAATACCCGTCTATTCTCTCGGACCTCCCACGCTCCGCGCCGAAACGGCTGCGGTAGCAGTGACATCCTTATTACTCTTAGAATCGTAATAAGGAAATATCGAATACCTAATTTCTAATTTCGAAAATGACATTTCTTAATGTCATCCCCGTGGAAACGGGGAACCAGATTAAACTGGATTCCCGCCTTCGCGGGAACGACAGAAGACCGTCGTTTTTAGATATTTGGTATTCGAGATTCGATATTTACTTGATGTATACTGTCTTGATATTCGTGAACTCACGGAGGCCAAAACCAGAAAACTCCCGTCCATAGCCCGACTTTTTAACGCCGCCGAATGGCAAGCGGGGGTCGGACCGCACCATCCCGTTCACAAACACGGCGCCGGATTCAATGAGAGGGATTATGCGCTTTGCCTTTGCGATATTTTTGGTCCAGAGCGAGGCTCCGAGTCCGTAGGGCGTATCGTTCGCGACTTTGATTGCCTCTTCCTCGTCTTTTACTCCGATGACTGCCGCGATGGGACCGAAGACTTCTTCTTCGTAGACCGGCATACCCTTTTTTACGTTCGTGAGTATCGTCGGCTCATAAAAATATCCGGCGCGGTCTATGCATTTGCCGCCGCACACCACTTTCGCGCCAAGCGCGACAGATTCGGCTACCTGCCGTTCCACTCCGTGTAGCATCCGTTCCGACGAAAGCGGTCCGATATCTGTTTTTTCATCCGTTCCGTCGCCCACAACCATTTCTTTAAAACGCTTCGCGAGGAGCTCGGTAAACAGTTTTTCTTTTTCGCGAGCGACAATGAAGCGCTTCGCGGCGATACAACTTTGACCCGCGTTTTGGAGACGCGCCCGCGCTCCGGTATGCGCCGCTTCCGCAAGGTCGGCATCGGCGAGCACGATGAACGGGTCGCTCCCGCCAAGTTCCAGAATACTTTTCTTGACGGCTTTTCCGGCGAGAGACGCGACACTACTTCCCGCGCGCTCGCTTCCCGTGAGTGTCACCGCGCTCACACGCGGGTCGGCGATGATTGCGGGGATTTCTTCCGTCGCTATAAGAAGGACTTGGAACAAACCTTTCGGGAAACCGGCTTCGCGGAACAACTCTTCCGTGCGGAGGGCGCAACCCGAAACCGTGGAAGCGTGTTTGAGGAGAGCCGCGTTTCCCGCGAGTAAGGCGGGAACGGCATAGCGGAATACCTGCATATACGGGAAATTCCACGGCATAATACCGAGAATGATACCGAGCGGTTCAAATAAAATAAAACTTTCGCTCGCATCCGTCTTCACATATTCGGGCGACAAGAAGCGCTCCGCGTTTTCCGCGAAATATTCGGTAGCCCACGCGCACTTTTCCACTTCCGCGATAGCCGCGCGGACAGGCTTGCCCATCTCCAGTGTCGCGAGACGCCCTAGTTCGTGTTTCTGTTTCCGGAGGAGAGCGGCGAGTTTCATAGCAAGACGAACGCGGTTTTTCAGCGGAACGGTCCGCCATGCAATCTGCGCGCGCTTCGCATCCGCGAGTTTCCGTTCTGTTTCCGTGGCCGTGTGCGCCTTGAAACGATTGATTATTTTCCCCGTAGCGGGGTTGGTTGAAATAAATGACATAGAAGGAATAACCAATAATCAAACACCAATAACCAAACCAAAAAAGAAAAACCAATAATCAAATAGTAACTTATGTAGAACTTACGCATTTCGTCATTGCGAGGGCTGAAAGCCCGAAGCAATCCAGTGGAAAGCCGTGTTTTTCCTAGATTGCTTCGTCGTGTTGCTCCTCGCAATGACGGGAAAAGGGTCGGATGCGTAAGTCCTGTTATGGTTGCTTCACCAATTTTGTGAAGACTCGCTTGTTCTCGGAGTAATCCACCGGAACTTCAATAAGTGAGACACCCTTTTGGGTAAGAGCTTTCTTCAAGAGTGGCAGAAAATCTTTTGTCTTCCTAACGCGGTATCCTTTCGCGCCGAAACTTCCCGCGTACGCGGGAAAATCAGGATTACCGTAGGAAAGACCGAATTGTTTGAACCCTTTCATTTCCTGTTCCCATTGTATCATCCCGAATCCGTCATCCCGGATAATCACGACGACGAGGTCAAGCTTCAGACGGACGACTGTTTCCAATTCCTGCGAACTCATCATAAATCCGCCGTCTCCAGAGACTGCGAGTACCTTCCGTTTCGGATAGAGTAGCTTCGCGGCGATAGCCGAAGGAAGCCCAGCCCCCATCGTGGCAAGCGCGTTATCCAAGAGGAGCGTATTTGGAAGAAACGCGCGGTAATTTCGCGCGAACCACAGCTTGTACATTCCGTTATCAAGCACGACGATACCGTTTTCGGGCATCGCGCTTCGGACATCGGCGACGATGCGTTGTGGCAGGAGCGGGAAGCGGGGGGAATCCACACATTCGCCGATTCGCGTGTCCATTTCTCTTTTCCCTTCCCTAAACCACGCCGGCTCCCACGGCTTTTTCCCAGCGAGATGTTTCCGTAACTCTCGAAGCCCAAGCGCGATGTCGCCCACGATTTCACTGTCAGGAATATATATTGGTTCGCTACCCGCCACGGTGAAGTTCATATGTATCACCTGTGGTCCGCCCTTCTGCCTTACGAACGGAGGCTTCTCCGTGTTTTCATGGCCGACGCAGAGAATGAGGTCCGCGTTATTCAGAATCGCGTGAACGCAGTCGTTGTCGGTTACCGCCGTCGTGCCGAGGTATAACGGATGGTCCTCCCGCACCGATCCTTTACACAATTGGGTTGTCGCGAACGGAATGCCGGTTTCTTGTATGAACGCCGAAAGCCCCCGCGATATCGCCGGCGTATTCGCGCGCATACCGATAAGTATGACGGGGCGTCGCGCTCCTCTCAGCACTTTCACGGCGAGGAGTAATGAACGTTTATTCGGGGGAACAGGCCCTCGTACCGGCAGGGAAGTCGTTTCTGGTTTTGCCGTTTCAGCCGAGGCGATATTTTCCGGGAGTGCAAGATGCGTCGCCCCCGGACGTTCCCCTTCCGCGGTCGCGAACGCTTTTCGCGCGAGTGGCACCACTCTCTCGGCGGAGCCGATTGAAGCGGAAAATCTGGTAAGCGGTTTAAACATACTCACCGTATCAACAATCTGGAACGCCCCCTGATTTCGGCGCGCGCTTGTCTTTTGTCCCGTGAAGAAGACGGCCGGCATAGCGCCAAGCGTCGCGTACGCGGCCGCCGTGGCAAGATTCGTTGCGCCCGGTCCCAAAGTGGAAAGCGCGACCCCGGCCTTGCCCGTAAGTCTTCCAATGGTTGCCGCCATAAAACCCGCTGCTTGTTCATGCCGTGTCAGGATGAATGGGATACGGGAGCGGGAAATGGAATCAAGCAGGTCAAGATTTTCTTCACCGGGCACGCCGAAAATATATTTCACTTTTTGGCGTTTGAGTTCCGCGACGAGCGCGTCGGAAGCTTTCATAGTTATATAAGAAGAACACAAAGCACAAACTCTACAAAACACAAAAAGAAGAGGCTCTGTCTTTTTTGTTTATGCTTTGAATTACTGTGTTTTGTTTGGGCTTTGGGCACTGTGCTTTGGACAGTTTCTATTTCTGGTCTTCCAGAAATTGGATAACCTTTTGGTTTGTCATTAATGTCTCCACATAGCTTCGCGCATTGTCGGGATTCGCGTTCTTGTAATGTTCCAGAAGATGCTTCACTTCCTCCTCCACCTCCTTTTCGGGCACGGTTAGTTTTTCAGCCCTTGCAATCTGGAAGAGCATAAGCTGTAAACGCGCTCTACGCTCGGCATCTTTTGTCCATTCCTTGCGAAGCGTGGTCACATCTTTTTTAATTTCCTTCAGATACGCGTCAAATGAACCCCGCCCTGATGAATTTCCGTTCGGACGGGCGCCCACGCGTTCAATTTCGGAACGAAGCTCGCTCTCCATTCGGGCAAGCTCGCTGTCTATTAAGACGTTCGGTATCTCCCCAATACTTTTTTCCGTGAGGGCATCCAAGAGTTCAGATCGCCGCTTTTCTTTGCTCCGTGTTTCTTTGTGCGCCCCCAATCCTTCTTTTACTTTTCCTCTGAACTCGGCGATGGTTTTAAATGCCCCCAATTCTTTCACTGTCTCGTCGGTAACTGCGAAATCTTTTTGTCCGGTCGCGGCTTCGTGTTGTTTCTTGATTTCCGAAATGACATTGTCTATTTCTTTCTCTTCCACATTCGACGGTTCCGCTTTTTTCCCGTTATGGTCGGCGGCTATTTTCTTGTAGTCGGGAAGGGTGAGTTCCGGATACAATGAAAGTGTCACCTTAAACTCGGCTGGATTTTCGGGAGCGAGCTTCAACGCTTCCACGCGCGGACGTCCGATAACATCAAGCTTCTCGGCGCGGAAAATCTCGGCAAGCGCCTCTCCAAGCGCGTCCGTTGAGGCTTCTTCCCAGAGGGCAAGCTCTCCCATCCGTTCGCGAATGATTTTCTCGGGGACAAATCCCTTCCGAAAACCTGGGAGTTCCATGTCTTTCTTGAGGTGTGAAAGTACGTGGGTGCGATGATGCGCGATTTCTTCCGTGGGAATTTCAAGCGCGAGCAGACATTCCGACTGTGGGAGGGCCTTTTTCTCTTTAATGGTGTATTTCATAAAAAACGGAATCTACACTAATAGGACTTACGCAGAAATGCATTTTAGGGTGTCATTCCCGCGTAGGCGGGAATCCAGGCCGTGGAAATAAGCCAGATTCTGGATCCCCGCATTCGCGAGGATGACAGAAAGGGGTCATTTGCGTAAGTCCTAACTAAGACGAAATACGGAACAAGATGGAAGCGGCTCATCTAGCCCTGTAAAGAAGTACACTTTACTTGTTTTTTATTAATTTGCAATTTAATCTACTTACGCCAAAAAAACGGAACAATTCTGCTCGGTTCCGTATAATTTTGTTCCGTGCCAGGCGAGTGTTACTGGGCGACACCTGCTTCAGTTTCTGGTGTAAAACCGTCGCCAACAATCATTTCCGGAAACGTTACCGCTTCATCAGTTATGTCCGCGGGGTTTGTGTCATCGGTTATGTCGGGAGATAGTGGTATGTCATCGGTTACTTCCGGGAAAGTGGCGGGTTCCTCAATTATATCCGAGGAAACTTCCGTTTGAAGAGGCACAGCGGAGGTGCTTTGCGTGGCATCTTCACGCGCGAGTTTAGCTCCCCAAAAATATAAACCGCCTACAATGAGGACAAGAATGATAATGACAATGCCGATAATCGCTCCCCACGAAGTGCCATGATGTACGGGGGCGGTAACAGCGGGTGTGAGCAGTTTCTCCGGAAGTGAAACAGTCGTAGACGGTGGAATAATCTTAGGCTGCGGAGGGAGTTCCACCGGAGGTTTTGGTAACGCACTGTTCGGAGGAAGTGGCGCCTGTATAGGTTCCTTTTTGGGTTCCAGTTTTGGCGGGGGAGGTGATGGCACTACTTCCGGAGCCTTTTGGGGTTCCGCTTGCGCGGGAATCAGCGGGACCGCGGTGGGAACGTTTTGAGTCTCGGAACTTTTCAGTTCCTCCCGTATCTTCGCGATATCGCGAAGTACCGCTTCCGCCGATGGTTCGGCGATAGGCTCTGTGGAGGGTGTGTTCGGTGACGGTTGATGTGGTTCCATATTTTTTTACAGAAATAATATAGATGAATTATATCATTTCTTACAAAAAGAACACAAAGCACAAACCGCCAAAAAACTAAACCCCGAATAGCAGAGTAGCGCTTGCTATGGGGCAGGCAAAACACAAAACACCAAAAACCCGAAAATCTTGTGTTTTCGGGTTTTGAGTAGTTCGTTTGGTTTTTTGTGCACTGTGTTTTGGCGCGTTTGTATTCTGTGCTTCGTGCTTTTACAACAAAAATGGTATTAAAAGCAACGCTACAATGTTCAGAATCTTAATCATGGGGTTTATTGCCGGCCCTGCCGTATCTTTGTACGGGTCGCCAACCGTGTCGCCCGTCACCGCCGCTTTATGTGCGTCCGAGCCTTTTCCACCATAATTTCCTTTCTCAATGAATTTTTTGGCGTTGTCCCACGCTCCGCCTCCCGAGGTCATTGAAATGGCGACGAAGAGGCCGGTAACGATTGAACCGACGAGAAGACCTCCGAGCGCGACAGGACCAAAGAGGAAACCGACGATAATCGGCGCGAGAACGGGAATAAGCGCGGGTATAATCATTTCGCGAATAGCGGCTTTGGTGACAATGTCCACGCATGTTCCGTATTCGGGCTTTCCGGTTCCTTGCATAATCCCTTTGATATCACGGAACTGGCGGCGTACTTCTTCCACCACCGCGCTCGCGGCTTTGCGCACCGATTCCATTGAAATCGCCGCGAAATAGTACGGAAGAAGTCCGCCGATAAAGAGTCCGACGATGACGAGCGGGTCCCGCAAATCAAATTGCAATGTTTTGCCGAGCGATTCAAATTCCTGTGTGTAGGAAGAAAAGAGTACGAGTGCGGCAAGTCCGGCCGAACCGATGGCGTATCCTTTCGTGACGGCTTTGGTCGTGTTGCCGACCGCGTCAAGCGCGTCGGTTACATCACGAACGTTCTCCGGCAAATTGCTCATCTCGGCGATACCTCCGGCGTTGTCGGTAATCGGGCCGTAGGCGTCAATCGCGACAATGATACCCGCCATTGAAAGCATACTCATCGCGGCGACGGCAATGCCGTAGAGTCCGGCGAAGTAGTGCGCGGTGAGGATGCCCCCAACAATTGTGAGGAGCGGAAGCGCCGTCGCTTTCATTGACATCGCGAGACCCTGAATAATGTTGGTGCCGTGTCCCGATGTTGACGCGGCCGCGATGGACTGCACGGGAGCGTGCGACGTGCCGGTGTAGTATTCCGTAATCCACACAAGAAGACCGGTAACAATAAGACCGACGAGTGTCGCGTAAAACAGGGAGGTTACGTCATACAGACCGTTCCCCGACATAAGCCGTGTCGTAATCGGATAGAACGCGATAGCGGAAAGAAGTCCCGCCGCGATAAGTCCTTTGTAGAGCGCGCCCATAATATTTCCTGATTTCCCGAGACGCACGAAGAATGTCCCGATAATGGAAGCGATAATCGCCACACCTCCGAGCGCGAGCGGGTAGAGCAAGGCGTTGCCGAACTCGGGGAAGATAATAGAGCCGAGGAGCATCGCGGCGATAGCGGT
>CAYHOU010000016.1:0-9052 GCA_964358195.1 uncultured Candidatus Saccharibacteria bacterium
CAAAAGGGAAGAGACCGTCCAATAAAAAACAACGCGTCTGTCACCTGCGTTGTGTGAGAACCAGAGAACCACTTAACTCGTCATCACTTTTGTGACGCGAGTAATGCGTGCCAATTCTCGTCAGTCGTTTTTGGCTTGACTGCCTTTGAACCAAGTGCACAGAGCGGGCATTCACTCGGCTCCCAGTCTTGAATCCTTTGTTCAACAACCGGAAGAACAGAGAACCTCCCAATGTCATCCACAACGATTTCCTGTAAACCGCCGCGATTGATGATGACCGGGTCGTAGGGAGTGATTTGAACCGAGGGGTGATTCTCTCGTACTGCTTTCACAGCTTCAATGAATCCCGTACCACGAGTACAGAAGTCCTCAACAAGGAGCAATGTTGAGTTTGGTTTGAGCGCTGTGACAAGGAATATCCGACCATCAACTTTTTCCATACACGCGGGCTGTGAGCCGAGCATCCATGTTACTTCTTCGCCTAATTTCGTGGCGCCGTCCGGAATACCCGTTACATAGTCGGGGACGACCAACAGTGCTGCTCGCAAACGCAAGACAACCTGCTGCGCTATGATGTATCTTATATTCCACGGCTCAAGCAGGATTCGTGAGACAAAGAACCCGTCACTGTGCCGTCCGGATTTAAGGAGGGCGTGCATACCTGTCTTTCCGGAACGAGCTGCTTCGTAGTCATAAGACCAAAAGGCGCCGAGTGTCACCGCTATGTGAACGACTTCGTCTGGAGTCAGAAGTCGTCCAATGTTTCTGATTTCAAGAGTGAGAAGTTCCTCGCGGGTCATTTCAGTGATTGCCTTCATATCGTCACCACTCCTTCCCGTTGTTTGGTTTTTTCCTTTTCCGCGAGCGAATCCGTAATGTCCTTGAGAATCCACTCTGCGGCCTCTCGCTTGCTGTTGGGTTTGGTTGGGTCATCGTTTGGTCCCGCGTTGAGAATCGGACGGCCGACAACAACTCGATGAATTCCTTGCGAGGCGACGGCCTCGCCAGCAGGGAGAAACCGGACTTGGTCGTCTTTCTTCATTTCCGACCACGGATATCTGATGCCGGGGCTGTTGAGTTTCATATCGGCCAATTCGGAATCCGATTTGACGAGTTTTCCTTCTTTCGGCGAGAGGATCAAACTGTTGATTCCAGCCCGCTTTGCAAGGCGGGCGAATCCCAATACGCCTTCATTCACAGGACAGCGAAAGATTTCGCCACACACGGTATCGTCAGAGGTGGTGAGCACGGTTACCGCCCACACCTCTGTATTGGGCAATGCGATGCGTAAGGACGACATCCCGTCGACTCCGGCGTTTCCCATGACCGTCAGAAACTCTGGCTTTTCTTCCGCAAGCAAGGTCCCGTCGGTTTCGAGTGTGTTTCTGATGTCCACCAGTTTCAGGTCGGCCGCAACTTGCAGTCCGAGGTCATGAAGCTGTTTGATGAGGTCGTAGCCGCAGGCCCGAAGGATAGAATTCAACTTGATGATGATACCCATTCCCTGCAACTCCTCTCCGAGTCCGAGGACCTTTTTTCTGACACCCGCTCTGCCTGTCGAGTCCGGCGTAAAATCCGCCGCGACTACCAGCCGTTCCGCATTCGGTATACTCATAGTTCGCCTATTTAGTTGTGTTAGGTTCAAAAATCGCCATATTTCAAGCGAAGATAACTCACACGAGTTTCCGTAGTTGATACTACCCCCCCACGGCAAAATGCAAGGCATACAAGGTGAATCGGTTTGAAATAGGTGACAGCGACCCCACATAGGAGGGGTCGCTATTTTTTTGTCCAAAATCTTTCCTACACGAGTACTACTATACTACGTAGTATAGTAGTACTCACAGAAAAGCCACTTTTATACTTCAACGTATAGAAGTGGGGGAAAAGGGCATTGTTAATTTTTGCGGAGGAGGCGGGAGTGGAGGCGGTCGGGGTCGTGGGCGGATATTTTTACAAGCGTGATGGGGAGATGTTCTTTTGCAATCAATTTGTCGAGCTTTTCTTCAAGCTTCGCTTGGTCGTAGCCGATGGCGACAATGTCGGGCTTCCACTGCCGTAAAGCACTCCAATTCCCAAGCACCTTATCTCCTGCGACGGCAAGATGGACAAGCCCGCTTGCTTCAAGCGCCCGTAGGCGCTCTTCAAGGTGGTACGTGGGCGTGTGATTTTTAATTTGCTGTATAACCTCGTCCGTTGTTACGGAAGCGATGAGTTTGTTTCCGAGTTTTCGCGCTTCGCGCAGAAAGAACCTGTGCCCATCGTGCAGTCCGTCAAAGGTGCCGAATACCAACACGGTCTTTCCGTTTTTCATAGGGATACTATACGATATTTGGGGGATTTACCACAGTACCATTTTGCAGAATACACATTTAGTTTTTATGTGAAGGGTGTCCTAGCATCACGCCTTTTAGTAGCTAACCCCGGATTACAAAATGAGGATTCCATCTCGTCATTGCGAGCGTAGCGAGGCAATCCAGATGTTTTCCTAAGGATTCCTGGGTTGCTTCGCCCTCTACGGGACTCGCAATGACGGTATCTATGGAATTTCGTAACTCGGGGTAGCTAATGTATCTTCAGTGAAATGGTGCTGGGTTGGTTATCCGCAAACCACTCCTAGTCTACGATAGTCAGTCTACGACTATTCCACTACGACTACAGGCTTACTCCGCAGTCTACAGTCTACGACTGCAAGCTGACTATTTCACTCCTGCTGCGTCGCGGGCGGACAATAAAAGACCGGCGCCGAATGCGTGCCTGACTTTGGGGCAGTAGGGAACTGGTCCAAAGGAGAAAGCACATTCAGGCGCCGGAGGGGGAGGGGATATCCACAGCAAACCCTCCACCAAACCCGCCCAGGCCACTGGGCGAAAGGAAGGACCGGAGGCAGTTAGACGTCGAGGTGAGGAACCCCGTATGACACATCCAGACATGCTCCGGTCGTAAATATCTTCCTCCCATTGTCCATATTTTTAGACTTTTGTCTAATTTTCGGCCTTCTTACAAGGCTTATCCTTGTAAAAGATAACAAAAAGGCTGTTTTTCCCGCGAAGGAAAAACAGCCGTGAATTCATCTCGCCTCTTTGTTAGGGGATAGGAAAATTCTTACCCAGCAACAGAAGCGTCAGGGTGCCAATCAGGAGCCATAAAGAACGAATAGTGGTCTTGCTGTCTTTTTTCTTGATGGTATCGTAGGCCGCCCAAATCAGATTAATGAACGTGAGGCAGTACGTTATGTTAAAAAGAATGCTCATTTTTTTCTTTCCTTTTGAGTTAGAACACCTCGTCTCCAACCTTGATACCTAGCGTTCGCGCCGCGTCGCCCATCCCGCCAATCACGATTTCAAGAAAGCGTTTTGACGTGCCGAATCCGTAGCCGGAACTTCCCGACACAAGCGCCGCTTTGCCTTTTGGCACGTCGGCAAGTCGAGGATAATAGGGAAGGCGTCCCCAGCTCTTTGTTTCGATTGTACCGCCCCGAATCGCTTCCGGGACCTCTCGGGTTTCAAGTGTCGTACAACAGTTACCGAAGTTATCAATCTTCCACACCACTCCCGGGAGGTCGGGGATTTCACTCATGGAGACTTCAGTATAGGGTAGATTCTCCTGTGCCAAGAGCCACCCTGCGGCATCCGGTTGGAATTCAAAGCTCCTGTATTGCGAATTGCACACATGCGCAGCGTGTTCCTGCGTTACTCTCCCCAAGTCGACCATGAATTCCATGACTTTTTGGACATCAAGCAAACCAAATGTTTGCACGCCTAGAAACTTCTTCTCAAGCGAGAATTCGTATCGCTTGAGCGTTGACGTTATCAGCGTACGGTGATATCGGATGAAGCCAAATGGCGTACCGTTTTCAGGTTTTTCAGTGACAATGCTCTGCGTCTCAATGCCGCGAGGAGCAGCGTTTCTGCACAGGACAGTTGGTGCTCCGCGCTTTGCGTCCAAAACGGCGAGGGTGGCACACGCGGCAACGATGTCGTTTGTGACGCCCCTACAAGAAGGTTTTGAACCGAAGATACCAATGCAACGGTTTTCGAACCTGTCTGTCGCATCAAGGCAGAGGAGACAGTCGTTGACACCGGAGACGGAAAAACCGAAGCTCCTGACGAATGGTTTAATGTTTGGGTGGAGAATGCGGTTAAGGTTATGACCACTCATGATAGGTTTACAGATGTTTGAGTCTATTGAATTGACAAGGAACAGCGTCATTCCGCCCAAGGCGGACACGCCGGAAAGAACAAAAACCCGTCTTCACTGTTGAAGACGGATGTTTGTTTTGGAAGTGTAGAGAAAATGTCCAACGCAAAAATCAGCCTTCAAAAAGGTGGTTTACGCTGGTCATCATGGACGTTGTTGGTTTTGTAAATGTGATGTTCATATTGTTTGAATACTATAAATATTTTGAGTGAATGAGAGAAGAAAGAAACCGCCCGCCCGAACTGAACTGATTTCAGTTCGGGCGAAGGCGATGCGGGGATCACGCCGTCACCAACTCCCGTTGCTTCTGGTGCAGTTTGACTGGTCGGCATCCAGCCGTGAGTTGTTCAACTTTGCACCTCTCGCAACAGTAGCGCGCGGTGCCCTCGTGGAGCATATTTTCTGCCGGTTTTCTGACAGTGCATCGGAAGTTACTGCAGGGAATCAAGGGCGCAATCATTCTCATAGGAATCCTCCAATAAGTTAAAGAACTGACATTTTACCTCGGATACCGTGTCCGAGTTGAGCCAAAAGGCTTTTAGATGCGTCGCTAAACGAAAAACCAACCTTCTCTCGAAGGTTGGTTTTTGATTTGAAGTGAGAAAGATTCAACGCAAAAATCAGCCTTCGAGGAAGGTTTCCATCATCATACCCATCATCATTACGTTGCTTTTCTGCATGGGTCTACATTAGCAAAGGGGACGGTAAGTGTCAATAGGGTCGGGCTTGTGGATAATCCAGTGTATGTTTTGTCCCGAAAGGGACTATAATGGAGACACTTTTCTAAAAAGGCGTTTTTACTCGTTAACTTTTTATCATGTCCAAGAGATACATCTCGATAGCAGTAGCCCTCATGTTTGCAGCCGGAGTTGCCGTCTGTACCGAAGAAGTGTTCGCGCAGGAGCCAGCCCCGGTCGAGTCCAAGCCCGCAGAATCGGCGCCTCCGCCCCCTCCTCCCCCGATTGGAGGAGATGGAGGATTTAGCCAACCTCCGATACCTGCCGGTGAAAACAGAATGATGCCCCCGCCTCCGCCGCAAGGTAGCTTTTCCACGCAAGGAGGAGAGTTTCGCCCGCCAGTAGGAGAAGCACGCCCGCCCGAAAGGATGGGACGGCCGATGGAACAGGGAACCGGTGGGAGTTACGACGAGCAGTACAAGCAGGAGTATCAGAAACAATACCAACAGGAAGTGCAACGACAGACGGAGCAGAGAACACACGAAATGCAAAAACGGTATATGCCACCTCCGAGCAAAGACAGTGGCTCCCGGCCGCAAGGTCAGCCGTTTATGGAAGGCGGGAAGGACAACGCCCAAGGTCAGCCGTTTAAGGGGGAACGGATGCCTGAAGGTCGCCCGTTCAATAATGAAGGAGAGCGCGGTTTTGGCGGACGTGGAGGAGAGGACATGGGGAACTTTCGAATGATGGGGGGAGGAGGGGAAGAAGGTATGTACGGTCCAAGCGAGGAAGAGACAGAAAAGATGACGGAAGAGCGGGAAAAGCAGATGCAGCAGGAACAGCTAAAGCAGATGAAGCGCGGTGTCGTCTTCGGTATGGAACGGGGACTGAAGCAGATTAGGAGTATGATGGAGAAGCTTTCGAAAAAGGGCATTACGATTCCCGCAGATGCGCAGTCGCTTGTTTCAGAGCTTTCGGCGGCGTTGGAAAAAATAAAAGCCGCCACCGAGCTTAACGAGGATGTTGAAGCCGCCATGGAAGTGATTCAAGACAAAGGACAAGACCTCGGAGAGGTCGGGCAGAAGCTCGGTATGCTTGAGCGGATGTCGCAGATGTCCAAACAGGTTGAAAAGGAGCTTGCAAAGCTTGACAAAGCGTTTGCAAAGGCGAAAAAAAGCAAGGCAGTGAGCCAATTCTCGGATGCCATCGCAAGAGTTGAGGGCGAGATAAGCGCATTGCGTCAGGAGTGGGAGCGCGCGAAGAACTCCGCACTTTCTGGAGAAGAAGACGAGGATATACGCGATACGATGGACGAATTCTTTGAGCGGGTGGGAGGTGCGCATCGGAGCATTGAAACGTTGCGTCAACTCGGTTCCGTCTCAAAGATGATTAAATCCGCAGACAAAGAAGTCTCCACGGCTGAACGGGAGATAGCGCGGCAGAAAAAAGCGGGCAAAGATGTAACACAGCTAAACGAACTGCTCGCCAAGGCAAAGAGCAAACTCAGTGAAATAAAAACCCTCGTGAAGCAAAGCGGCTTTGACCCCGAGGACCTCTTCGGTCTTATGCAGGAATTACAGCGTATAGGGGACGAGGCGCATGATGAGCTTGACCGTATAAGCGGAAAGGAAGAATCCAAGAAGCTCCAGAGCGCGGTCATTCAAGCGTTTGAGGTGCGGAGGCTCGGGTTTTAGAAACAGAAACTGGCGGAGCTAGCGCAGAGCTATGCATTCCGCCTTGTCCCGCACGATAGGCTAGAGTAAAGTCTTCTGCTCCCGGCGTCAAAAACGCCTAATCAAAAATCTTGACGAGATACTCATTCAGTTCGCGCTGGTCCATATCGTAAAAATTCTTTTTGTCGGTATGAAGTTTGGTCGCGAGTTCCACGCCTACATAGCGCCAGTGCCACGGCTCGTAGATGTAGTAGGCGTTACCCTTGGGGTAGGAAAGGACAAAGCCGTATCTGTAGGCGTTTTCCGTGAGCCAGAAATATGCCGTGGTGGTGTCAAACTTCTCAAATGAGACGCCCAGTGCCGGGGTCGTAACATCAACCGTCGTGCCAAGTTGATGTTCCGAGTATCCCTGCTCTGCGGAAAAGGTATTCGCTCCGCTTCCATAAGTGACTTTGTATTTTGACTTCAGGTTCTTTTGCGTTTCAAACGAGCGATAGCCGGAAATTATTTTGAGTTCCGCTCCCGCCGTCTGTGAGGCCAGTACCAGTTCGTTCAAATGGCGCAAGGCTTGCGTATGGAAATACGCTTCCTTTCCTTGAAACACAAGCGCGGTAGAAATCAGGGACAGCGAGGTTGGCGTATAATTCTCGTTCAAAAAATACACCTTGGAATACTTCGTCAAAAGCTGGGGGTCGGTCTTCGTGAGTTTCTCAAGGTTCATCACGGTACCCGAGAGCCGTTGTACCGCGGCCGAATACGTGCTCGCTTGTTCCTGCAAAAAGCCCGCCTTTTGCTGTTCGGCGGCAAGCGCGTCCAGAAGACTCTGGCTGTTTTTGGTCATTTCCGCCAAATTCTTTTCAGTAGTCGTAAGGGTACTCTCCAGATGTGAAAGAGTGTTTTTTAGCGCACTGTTCTCCCCATACAGTTTGTAGTACCCGTACGAAATCCCCGCTAGGATAAGCAGTGCTAAGGCGAAAAGTGTGTTCTGTATGATACGTGGCATAAGTATTCTTGAAGTATTGTGAATTACGAAACTCTTGTCTTGTCATTCCTGCGAAAGCAGGAATCCAGAATAACAGTCAGAAACCTGGATTCCAGCTTTCGCTGGAATGACAGAAATCCGCTGAAATCGTAGTTTCGTAATTCACAGTGAAGTATAGCAAAAAATTACCCTCGGAACGACGACGTCGTTCCGAGGGGGTACAGGCTTACGCGCGGACTCACCGCGGACGGAACCCATTGGGGAGACGAAGCGCACGGAGTGTGTCCAAGCACGCGACGGAGGCGGGGGCGGTGCGCACTTCGTCGTTCGCGACGTGTACGATTCTGGTTTTGGCTCCTGCTTTTCCGGATGAAATGAGGAGTTCAAGCTTTTCTGTGCCAACTTGGCGGAGAACGGGGAAGTTACGTCCGTCGTTGTTTCCAAAATACACACGTGTGCCGGGGATAAACTCTCTACTCATTTTTTTGGGCTGTTATTGAAGTTGCGGTTGGTACGGGTCCTGACGCAGTATCCTATATGATTCACGCGATTTTTTCAATCCATCTAACTCTTTTCTATGAATAACGGTTATCATTTAGCGAAAGCCTTTTTATATGTAGTTCTCTACTGTAAAGATTAAGGGCGGCACCGCAGGGCGTTAGACCCGTTGTGCGTCGCACGCAGACAGGGAGCGCATTGGAATAGTCAGCTTGCAGTCGTAGCGTACGTAGTCGTAGACTGACTATAAACTGGGTGTCCCCATTTGCAGGTATTCGCAGATTCGTATCATAGACTGATTAGTATTTATGAAACCAGACACGATAACGGGAAAACTTATTATTATCGTGCTTGTCGGTGGAGCCTGCCTTATCGCAAGTCTTTTGGTTTTCGGTCTTGTGGAGGAACGTGAGCATCGCTTCAGTGAAGCGAAACAGGAAGTAGCGAACTCGTGGGGGAGCCGGCAAGAACTGATCGGGCCGATGCTCATTTGGAGTCGTGTCCGTACCGACCTTCCTTCGGCGACAGAGACGGTATATCTTCTTCCCGAAACGCTTGATGTTCGCACCGAGCTTGTTCCGGAAATTCGCTCGCGCGGTATCTTTGACACTGTTGTCTATACAGGCAAGACGACTATTTCGGGTGCCTTCTCGGCAAAAGAAATAGAGCGTCTTCGGGTCGGCTCCCCTGCGGTCTTTTCAGTCGGGCTCACCGATACGCGCGGTGTTCAAAGTCAGGCCCGTCTCTCCTGGGGCACCTCGGCGTATCCGTTTAATCCGAGTGCGAAGAATCCACTGGTTTCCGCCTCCGGTGTCTATGCCGAAGTGCCGGTTCGCGGTGGACTGTCTGCGCCCGTCGGCGGGCAGGCAGGCATCGCGGCTATCCCGTTCTCGTTTGAACTCTCGTTCAAAGGAAGCGAAGGATTCACGGTCGTGCCGGTTGGCAAGGACACGCGCCTTTCCCTGGCCTCTTCGTGGCCGACGCCGAAATTCATCGGTGCCTTTCTTCCGACGGAGCGCGAC
>CAYHOU010000017.1:0-9046 GCA_964358195.1 uncultured Candidatus Saccharibacteria bacterium
CTACGTCGTGGCGGGATACGACCTCCCGAAACCGACCTTCCGACACGAAGCCTACAAAGCGTACAAAGACGGGCGAGCCAAGGCAGATGACGCGCTTATCTCCCAGATGAAACGCTCGCGGGAGATTTTTGAGGTGTTTAATATCCCCATTTACGACAAGGAAGGATTTGAAGCTGATGATGTTATCGGTACAATCGTAGAGCAAGTGACGAATGTCACCCCTGCGCCTGCCCGCGCGGAGTACGCAGGCGGGAAAGCAGGGGTCCAGAAGAATAAGAAAGGAAAGCGGGCACTGGATTCCCCAGCTCCCCTGCCTGAGGGGAGCTCCCGAAGGGTGAGGGGTGGGAGTCGCGGGAATGACAAAAACGTGGATATCGTCATCGCAACCGGTGATATGGACGCACTTCAGCTTGTGGACGATAAGCGGGTGCAGGTATTTACGCTCAAGAAAGGCATCAACGATACGATTATGTATGACGAGGAGGCGGTGAAGGAACGATTTGGTTTTGGGCCGGAACTTCTTCCCGACTACAAAGGGCTTCGGGGGGACGCCTCCGACAATATCAAAGGGGTCGCGGGGATTGGCGACAAAACCGCCACCGAACTCATTACTCAATTTGGGAGCATTGAGAACATTTACAAACTACTTAAAACTAAGAACTCAAAACTTAGAACTTCGACGCGTCCTCGCGTCGTGGAGTTGCTGGAAAAAGGAAAGGAAGACGCGGAGTTCAGCAAAATACTCGGGACGATTCGCCGAGATGTTCCCATTACGTTCACGCTTCCGGAGAAAACGTGGGGCGAAGGTGTGGATATTGCGAAAGCAGAGAAACTGTTCGGCGAGCTGGAGTTTAGACAGTTGATACAAAGACTGAAGGAGGCGGTGGCGGATTTGCAGGGCGGTAATTCCTCCTTTGCTAAAGGAGGTGCCCCGAGTCTTCGAGGGGCGGAGGATTTAAATCCCTCCCCGCTTCCGAAAGCGGGACTCCCTTTAAGAAAGGGAGAATTAAATCATGAAGGCCCTGCCCAAGCATCGCTGACCGAGGCGCTGGCTATCTCGGGTATCCCGCCGAAGGAACTCAAAGAAACCGCCGTCGCGCTCTGGCTCATCAATTCCAACATCACGAGTCCAACCATTGAAGATATGTATAACTTCGCCCGCCTGCGCCAAGGCTCCGTCGGGCAAGCGCAAATGAAGGATTGGAAGGAAGCGCGGAAGGCGGTTTTCAAGGAGGTGGCGGAGCGCAATCTCATCGGTGTTCTGGAGGATATTGAGCTCCCGCTTATTCCCGTGGTTGAAGCGATGAATGAGCGAGGGGTTCGCATTGACGTTCCCTACCTCGCTTCACTATCCAAGGAATACCATAAAGAGTTGTCACTTCGCGAAAAGACCATTCACACAATGGCGGGGGTAAACTTTAATATCAATTCTCCGAAACAACTGGGTGAGGTGCTTTTTGTGAAAATGGGACTGAAGGTTGCGCGCCAAAAGAAAACGGCGGGAGGCGCGCTCTCCACCAAAGAGAGTGAGCTCGAAAAAATGCGCGACTTGCATCCGATTATCGGGAACATTCTTGAGTACCGTGAATTTCAGAAGCTCCTCTCCACCTATATTGATACAATCCCTGAAATGGTTGGTGAGGACGGGAGATTGCGAGCACGGTTTCTTCAGGCGGGCACCACTACAGGACGGATGGGATGCGAAAACCCGAATTTGCAGAACATCCCCATTCAGACGGAACTTGGGAGGAGAATTCGCAACGCGTTTGTCGCCGAGAAAGGGAACAAAATACTCTCGGTGGACTATTCGCAGATTGAACTCCGTCTCGCGGCGATACTTTCAGGTGACAAGAAATTTGTTGAGATTTTCAAGAGCGGGGAAGATGTGCATACGGCAGTGGCGGGAGAGGTGTTTAACGTATCACGCGACCAAGTAACGAAAGATATGCGCCGGCAGGCAAAGGTTATTAACTTCGGTATTCTCTATGGGATGGGAGTTAATTCTTTGCGGCAGTCGCTCTCGGAGGGAGGAACGGTTATCTCTCGCGAAGAGGCGCAAGCGTATTTTGACGAATACTTCTCGGGATTTTACGAGCTCGCGCGATACCTTGATGAAACGAGAACCTCCGCGCATACGCTCGGCTACACGGAGACGCTCTTCGGGAGACGACGCTATCACGAGGCTATTCGTTCAAACATTCCCTACATCCGCGCCGCGGCGGAGCGGATGGCGGTCAACGCGCCGCTTCAGGGCACGGGCGCTGATATCGTGAAGCTTGCGATGGTGCGCGTAAGCGAGTGGATCCGAAAAGAGAAATTGGAACAAGATGTTTCGCTTATCTTGCAGGTCCATGATGAACTTGTTTTTGAGGTGGAAGAGTCGCTAGTTGAAAAAGTCTCGGCAAAAGTGAAAGAACTGATGGAGCACGTCCTTGACGGAAAGGACACACGCGGAGTCCCCATTGTCGCGGAAGCGAGCGTGGGGGACAATTGGGGAGAGATGACACCTATGCGGACATAACGCAGACAGATGCGGACTACACGCAGACGGAGAAAGGAGTGCATCAAAAGTAGTTAGTCGTTAGTAGGAAGAAACGACGATTAAGAATAAGCTGAAGAAAAAGAAATGAGAAAGTACTATATTTATATAGGCTCGTTGCTTCTGGTAATAGCTATTGTTTTCAACGTAAAACTTTACAGTGAAAAAGGGGAGACGGAACGCGTAGAAGATGAGAACAGTAAACTTATAACTGCACTGAATAATTGTGATTGGGCTTTGCGTAGGGCAAATGACACAATCAAAACTGCGAATTCAAGAGTAGAAGAGTTGAAAGGTTATGCGCTAACGAGTTCAAAACTCTTTAATATCGCGTTTAGCAGTCTAGAAACATTTGATACAGTAGAAAACCCGTGTCATTAAAGATATTCATGGCTTAGGGTAACTTTGTTAGGACTTACGCAATCAGTGTCATTCCCCTGAAAAGGGGAATCCAGAGCCTTAAAGAACGGCTTACACTGGATTCCCGCCTCCGCGGGAATGACAGAAAATACGAAGTGCGTAAGTCCTATTTGTATATAATTTCCTACTACTAACTACTTTCTACTAACTTCTGCTCATGTTGTATTTTTTTTATGGAGGAGACAAAGACACGGCGCGAGAAAAGATGAACGCGCTTGTAGACGCACTGCTCAAAAAGAAGCCGGATGCGGAGCTCTTTCGGATTGACGCGGAAAATTGGAACGAAGCGAAACTGCAGGAGCTCACGGTAGGGCAGGGGCTATTCAATAATTCATATATCGTTCAGGTTGTTTCGCTCTTTGAAAACAAAGAGGCGAAAGAGATTTTTACCGATAGGTTGGACGAAATAGCGGAATCGCCGAATGTATTTATCGTACTTGAGGGGGACGTGGACAAGAAAACACTTCTTGCGATAACGGATGTTGCCGAAAAGGTCCAACTCTTTGAGAACAAAGAGGGGAAGAAAAAACCGGAGTTTAATATCTTTTCGCTTACGGACGCGTTCGGGAGGAGAGACAAAAAGAATTTGTGGGTGCTGTATCAAAAAGCGGTGGCAAGCGGAGCCGTGCCCGAGGAGATTCATGGTATTTTGTTTTGGCAGTTGAAATCTATGCTCCTTGCCGTAACCGCCAAAACGGCGGGGGAAGCGGGGGTTGCTCCGTTTGTGTTTACGAAAGCAAAGAGTTTTCTCAAAAATTATACTCCCGAAGAACTTAAAACCCTTTCCTCAAAACTCGTCCATATGTATCACGATGCCCACCGTGGCATCCACGATTTTGAAATTGCACTCGAACGACTCATCTTAACTCTCTGACAATTTAGCAAAGATGCCACGGCCGTGGCATCTTTGCTAAACGAAGAACAAAAAAAGAGACCGGCCAGTTGGCCGGTCTCGGTGCAAGTGATTCGCGTTTCAACTGAACGCACACGTCTTGTATAGAATCTCCTCTCCGGCTCCAGGCGGTTCCACTTTCCAAGGACCGACCTGATACCACAGGGGTATTTTGAACGGTTCCCTAAGAAGATACACCTTGTGTGATGCTGGCGGGAGATTGTGCAGTTTGCGTGCATTCCGGCTGACGAATCTGTTGAAGATTCGCACGCCTTTCTTGGTGTGCAAGAGACGGTCCAATGCGTGTGCGTAGAGTTGCATCAGGAAGTGATATGTTGCCGCTCCGCATGCACATTTGCCTTCGTGTACGTGTTTCGCCCCTTTGGGGTGGGCAGCATCGTCTCCGCCGGCCATCACCCAGTCGTGGTCTTCACACACGAGTTGAACGAGTTGCAGACGATCGAACTCCGTCTTGATGGGCGGTTTGCATTTTCGTCGCACATCTCCAAATGCTCCGTCCTCATTCCACGCGAGGTGGTGAGCAGTGAGGGTCACATAGAAGCGACAGGGAAACGTCTCCGAAAACTTTTTCCAACTCGGGATACAACGGGCATCCGAGCCGTGTTCCCAGATGATGACCGCATTCGTCTCTTCCAGAAATATCTGGCACACGGCAAAACAGAGATATTCCGCGTCACGGTTGCCGATAACCATGTTCGGGTGCTCAAAATGGACATGCACCTTGATACCAAGTTCCCCGCACCACTTTACGACTGGCAAAATCTTTCCATACTGTCTCACGCCAAGTTTGGACTTGGTCGTACGCATATAGGGGTAAATCTTGCCGTCGTTTATGCCGACTCGTTTGCACCGAACCAGCTCTTCTCTTGTCGTGTTTTCGGTGAGCATCACGATGGGAATGAAGTGCATCACCCTTCCTCGGGGAACAAAGCCAACCGCCTTCTGGATGTAATTCATCACCCGACGTGCCGTAGCTAGTCCTTTTTTGGTGTTCGGCATTGCTCCAACTACATCGGAGCCGCCAAGTAAGGAGGCCTCGATAAGCGCTTGCATTACCGCTCGACCTTCTCGAAGGTGGCAATGCACATTAGCAAGGGCTTCAGCAATAACCAGGAGTTTAAGGAGTTTTAGCGGAATGTCTTTCCGCCCCGACCGATTCATTCTGCGATACAGTTTCTTCACATGTATTCCTTTCTCAAACCTCGCCTCATCCTATCCTCACAGCAGTAAAAAGCAAGAAGCGGGCTTCAAAATCCGCAGTTAATGTGCTATAACTTCGGAACACCTATTTCCGCCCATAGCTCCCCGAAGGAAAGCAGAGCTTCCTACGGGGCAGGCAGTTACGACTTCGCTATGGGCGCACATAAGAATTTCCGCCCATAGCTCAGTTGGTAGAGCAGGCCCCTTTTAAGGGCAAGGTCCTTGGTTCGATCCCAAGTGGGCGGATATTAAAAACACCCCACCCGACCTCCCCTCTAAAGAGGGGAGGGGGAAGGCGGCAACTCGCTGTATTTTTACAGTGGCAAGTCAAAAGCAACTGCGCCCGCGCCCGAAAGAAGAAGCGACAAGGAGATAACGGCTGTGAGGAAAAAGAGATGCCGGCGGTGTTCAATGTGCGCGCCGTGTTTGCCTTTGAGATAATACGCGGCGAGAGAGAGCACAAGACCGATAAGCGCGGCGATTTGGGTATACAAACCAACAATGAACATAACCGCGATACTAAGTTCTAGCGAGCCGAGTATCACCGCATAGCGCGTCCCTTGTTTCAATCCAAGCGCCTCAAACAACATTCCGTGTTGCGCTCTACCTTTGGTGAGTGTGTGTCGGCCAAAATCAAAAAAGAGCACCCCAAGCGCGAGGCGGAGGAGTAAGGGAGCGAAGAATGCAAAAGTAAGCAGGTCGGGAAATGGATTAAGCATGCTATCAGAATAGCATGAATTTCTAATTTCTAATATCTAATTTCTAAAAACTATGAATAACCCTTTTTCTTATTTTACTATTCAATATTTGATATTTTTCGATATTCGGTATTAGATATTCGATATCGTGCTATGAAAGAAGCCCCAAAAAAGGACATATACGTGATACTGCACAACGTGCGTAGCGCGTTCAACGTCGGCTCCATCTTCCGGACCGCCGATGCCGCGGGGGTGCGGAATATATACCTTACCGGCTACACCCCCGCTCCACTAGACCGGTTTGGGAGGGCGAGAAAAGACTTCGTGAAAGTTTCCCTTGGCGCGGAAAAGAGTGTCGTGTGGGAGCAAAGGAAAGACATTAGCTCACTCCTTTCTGAACTACGTGCCAAGAAAATATCCATTATCGCTCTTGAGCAGAACCCTCATTCCGTTGATTACAAAAAAGTACGCGCCAAAGGGGACAGCGCGATCATCGTCGGAAACGAAGCCAAGGGCATTCACAAGAGCGTCCTTGTGCAAGCGGATACCATCGCTGAAATTCCAATGCAGGGAGAAAAAGAGTCGCTCAATGTTTCCGTGGCGACAGGAATATTTTTATTTCGGCTTTTGGATAGCTAGCTAGAGTATGTCCTAGAGTTTGATAAATATTGCGCGGATACGCCAACATTTGTCATTCCTGCGAAAGCAGGAATCCAGAAAATACAGCCAAGAACCTGGATTCCAGCTTTCGCTGGAATGACAAGACAAGAGATTCGTAATTCACAGTTGGATGGCTAGTATCTCTTGGAATCAATCAGCCCCCCCTCATCGTCTACCAGCTCCACTATTTCATTTTTGCTCCGCCACAAAGTACCGCTACGCCCGAGGTAAACGCGCCACTCGCCCTTGTAAAAGGTGGGGGTATCTTTATTGTCCGTGACGCATTGATTGTAGTTCAGGTGATTGAAAAGATACGCTTGGCAATTACCGTCAGCAACCAGGTTAGTTGGCATCTTTGGCGAAGGCACTGTGCAACGTGGAATAGTCTTAAGATAGTCATAGCACGTTTCGGAAAGTGCGTTTGGTGGCTCTGGAAGCGGACCATTTTGGGGAGAGGGGCACTCCTTCGGCAGATTGGGTGAAAACTGTTTCCCCCGCGCGAAATAGCCCGTGCACTTGTTAAGCTGAAATCCTCCCTGTCGCGAAAGTTCCGTTCCGAATGGGAACGGTCCCGATATGAGATACGCCCGTCCTCCGGGGCGGAGAACTATTCGTTCGCTACCACCAACCGTATTCGGAAAAAAGAGAGCCCATCCTGTACCGATTGTCTGGCTGTTCAAACTCACTGCGCTCCGGATGGACATCCCCGTGATATTCACCGCCTCCTTGTTTCTGCTTGAAGCCTGAATAAGAACATATTCCTTATCTGGGGTGGCTCCGCGCGTTACTGAAGAAATGGTGATTTTTCCGCGGAGAGGAGAAACTTCGGCAAGATCCATATTGGGAACAATGGTATTGGAAATAACCGTTCCGGCGGGAGCGTTTGACGGGGCTTTTTGCGTTCCGGTTTGCACCCTTACCGAAGGCGTTTTAACCGTTGCGGGAGGATTTTTAACTTGTGCCGTTTGTGTTTTAGGGGTAGAGGTCGCGGTAGGCGCGGATTCCCGTACCGTGCGACTCTTCCCTCCAATCCACAGGGTGCCGACGATAAGGAGCAGAGCGACAAACCATTTGATGTCATCCATAGAATACGAATTACGAATCAGTGCGAATATACGAATTATACGAATAAAAGCGGATAAAGGCCACAGAAGCTGTGTTACACTTTAGAGATGAAGCGAGTTTTTTTGCTATTCATTTTCTCGGTATGCGGTAGCGCCATTGTCGTCGCTTTGTTCGTAGCGCGCTCTCCCGCGCTTTCGTTTGGTGACGTGGGGCACTTGTTCGCCGGCGTGTTTTTTACCGAAAGCACCACCCCCGAGGCGTTGCAGACCAAATATGCACGAGCCCTTTACGGAGGAGACAAACTCCGTGTGCTTATTGTCCCCGGACACGACGACGAAGCGTGGGGCACCGAGTTTAACGGCGTACGCGAGGCGGATATGACCGTCCTGCTCGGGGAAGAACTCACGAAGCTACTCTCTTCCGATATCGCTTTTGAACCACTTCTTCTGCGCTCCACGACCGGCTATGCCTCCGGCTTTTCGGAATACGTCGGACAAGAAGGGGAAGCGATTCGTGCGTTTCTGCAGGAGAAAAAACAAACAATGCGGGACCTTATACGCGCCGGCAGTGTGCATATGGTAGACGGCGTGATTCACAACTCTGCTCCGTCGGCAACAGCGCAGAAACTGTACGCGGTTAACCGTTTCGCGAACGAGTATGGAATAGATATCGTTCTTCACATCCACTTCAACGATTATCCCGGCCGTTCCCACACGCGAGCGGGCCGGTACAACGGATTTTCCATATATGTTCCGGACTCTCAATTTTCAAATGCCCGCGCGAGCCGAGGTATCGCGGAGGCACTCTTCACTCAATTTTCCACATTCTACGCGGAAAGCAACCTTCCGCTAGAAGACAGCGGTATCGTGCCAGACCAAGAGCTTATCGCTATCGGTTCATATAACACACTTGACCCAGCGGGAGTGCTCATTGAATACGGATATATTTATGAGCAGCGGTTCTTGAACGCGTCCGTGCGCACGGCAATGCTGAAAGAACTCGCGTTCCAGACATATCAAGGGCTGAATCGTTTTTTCGGGAAGTATGGGGAAGTATTCCAGAAGTACCCGACGTCGCTCTTGCCCCATGAGTGGAGTAAACCGCTTGCTTCAGGCATGAAAGGACACCCGAGTATTCTTTCGCTTCAGGCGGCACTCCTGTTTGAAGAACTCTATCCGCCGGCGGGGGAGAGCAAGCGCGATTGCCCGCTTTCGGGAAGTTTCGGCCCCTGTACCGCACTCGCGGTAAAAAACTTTCAGCAAAAATACGGCTTGCCCGCTTCGGGAACGGTAGGGGAACTGACCCTCGCGAAGCTGAACGAGATATACGGCCGCTAGGAGAAATCCCAATCACCAAACACCAATAACCAAACAATATCCAATAATCAACTGAAGAAAACGAATCTCTCTTGGTTATTGGTTATTCCGTTGCGCGAGGACCTTCACCATCTCCTCCCGCGCAACGGTTGCATCATCCCAAATCTGTTTTGATCCGTGCGGCCCCATAATGTACGGGTCGGTGCCTTTGCCGGTAATCAAAACCGCGTCACCC
>CAYHOU010000018.1:0-9011 GCA_964358195.1 uncultured Candidatus Saccharibacteria bacterium
GTCGTGAAGATTCGCGTGTTCGGGACCGATGCTCGGATAATCAAGACCTGCCTAAACGCTGTGTGTGTTTTGTATCTGCCCGTCTTTATTCTGCAAAACATATGAGAGCGTGCCGTGGAGTATTCCCTTCCTCCCACCTTCAAAACGCGCCGCGTGTTTCCCCGAAGCGATACCTTCTCCTCCCGCTTCAACGCCAATCATTTTGACGTTCGGAAAGTTCAAGAATTCGGAAAACAACCCCATAGAGTTGCTTCCCCCGCCTACACAGGCGATGAGCGTGTCCGGAAGCTTTTTCTCCTGTTTCAGAATTTGCTTCTTCGCTTCCTTGCCGACAACCTTCTGGAAGTCGCGAACAATCGTCGGATATGGGTGTGGACCGAGCACCGAGCCGAGAAGATAGTAGGTATTCTGTACATTGGCAACCCAGTCGCGCAAGCTCTCGTTAATAGCGTCCTTCAGTGTCTGGCTTCCTGTCGTCACCTCCACAACCTTCGTGCCCATAAGGCGCATACGGAGCACGTTCGGCTTTTGCCGTTCCATATCCACTTTGCCCATATAGACGACACATTCAAGCCCAAGAAGTGCCGAAGCAGACGCCGAGGCGACCCCGTGTTGTCCTGCACCTGTTTCCGCGACAATTCGGGTTTTACCCATACACTTCGCGAGAAGCGCCTGCCCTACGGCGTGATTTATTTTATGCGCGCCGGTATGCGCGAGGTCCTCGCGTTTCAGATAGATTTTCGCTCCCCCACAGTACTCCGTGAGATTTTTCGCGAAATACAGCGGGGTTGGGCGGCCGACGAAATTCGCAAGTAAATCCTTCAGTTCAGCTTGCGCCGCTTTGTCTTTCCGGAACTTCGCATATGAGCGCTCCAAATCCTCCAAACCCGCCATAAGCGTTTCCGGGACGAATTGACCGCCGTAGTGACCGAAGTATGCGTGTTTGTTTTTCATACAATACGAACTACGAACAATGACGAAAGTACGAAACACCCCTTCGCCTCGAGGACTCGGCACTTCCCCTCTGAAGAGGGGCAGAGGGGAGGGAGAGTTCGCGGATTTTTGCTTTTCGGTCGGGGGCGGCGACGATTGAGCTTCCAACCAGTATCGCATGAACTCCACACTTCTTCACCCGAAGCACATCTTCTTTTGTGGAAATACCGGATTCACTAACGTAGGTCTTTCCCTTCGGCGCGAAGCGCATCACCGCTTCGGTTGTCCGCACATCAATTTTCAGCGTCTTCAAGTTACGATTGTTGATGCCGATAATACTCGCTCCCGCCTTAACCGCTTTTGTCAATTCACTTCCAGAATGTACCTCAACTAGTGCGTCGAGACCAACTGCTTCCGTCAGCAAGAGTAGCTCCTTCAATCTTTTCGGTGATAGCGCCGCCACGATAAGAAGAAGGGCGTCCGCGCCAGCGAGCACGCTTTCGTATACTTGATACTCGTCGATAATAAAGTCTTTGCGAAGAATTGGTTGTTTGCAGATGTTCCGGACCTTGGCGAGGTAGTCTAGGGAACCGCCGAAGTACTGTTTGTCGGTGAGGACCGAAATGGCGCTCGCTTTGCTTTTTGCGTAGAGCTTGGCGATTTCCTCAAAACCTCCTTCGGTAAGTTTCCCCGCAGAGGGTGATTTCAGTTTAATTTCCGCGATAAGACCGACAGGCTTTTGTCGGAGCGCTTTCGCGAACGAGCGACGTTTGGCACGATACGCTTTTGCAAAGCGTTTCATTTCGGCAAGCGAACACGCTCGCGTGGCGAGAGCGATTTCCTTTTTCTTGTTTGTGAGTATGTTGGTAAGAATGTTCATAGAGGAATGAATATAGAATTTAGAATATAGACTAGGACACCCCCTCTCATTCTCCCCCTCTAAAGAGGGGGAGAGGCTAAGAATTACTTGCCTTGATTACCTCCTGCAGTTTTTCGTATCCTTTTCCGGAAGCGAGAATGTCGGTCGCACGCTGTACACCTTCCCCAAAAGTCTTCACGGTTCCGTAGACCGTGAACCCAGCTGCCGAATTTAGAATTACCGCAGAGTTCTGCTCACGTGTTCCTTTCCCTTTGAGGATTGCCGATAGAATCTCAGCATTTTGCTTCGTATCTCCGCCCGCGAGACTGTTCCTATCCGCAATCGCGAGATTGAACTTTTTCGGGTCAATGGTAAACGATTGTTTCGGCTTCCCCTTCTCAAACGCACGCACGTGCGTGACAGAAAAAGGACTCACTTCATCCAGTCCATCCTCCGCGTGGACCAGCCACGTTTTTTGCACACCGGAGTGGACGAGTGCATCGCCGAGCGTTTCCGCAAATGAAAAGTCCGCGAGTCCGTGCACGCGGTACGGTGCCTTGGCGGGATTGAGTAACGGTCCTAGCAGATTGAAATAGGTTTTTTTGCCGAAGAGTTTCCGCGCTTCTCCCGCGTGTTTGAACGCAGGATGATACGAGCGCGCGAACAGAAATACGAACCTACATTCCTCCAAAAAAATTTTCGCTTGTTCGGGCGAAAGTTCAATCTTCACGCCAAGCGCTTCTAGCACATCTGCGCTTCCGCATTTGCTTGAGGCGGCACGATTTCCATGCTTGGCAACCGGTACACTTCCCGCGGAACACACCAGCGCGGAAACGGTAGAGATATTAAAACTGCCGCTCCCATCACCTCCGGTACCACATATATCAAGTGTTTCGGTCTTCGTCGCAAACGGTGTCATCGCCTCCGCTGATGCCCTGAAAAATCCGTTCAGCTCTTGTGCGGTGATTGTGCGTCCTTGAAGCGCGGTAAAAATTTCAACGAGACGCTCCGTCGATGCTTCACCTTTCAAGATTGAGGATTGCAGGTCGAAGGCTTCCTGTGTGGAGAGGGTCTTGTTGGAGTTTAAAGATGAGATGATATCGGAGGTCATGGAATAAGGAATTAAGAATAGTGAATTAGGAATGAAGAGCACCACCCCCTCTCAATCTCCCCCTCTGAAGAGTGGGAGAGGAAGTCCCTCCCCGCCTTATGGCGGTACTCCCTTTTACAAAGGGAGAATAAGAACCGAATAAAAGATTCTCAAGCATTTTCTGGCCTCCCTCGGTGGCGAACGACTCGGGGTGGAACTGAATGCCTTCAATCGGGAACGTCTTGTGACGAAGCCCCATTATCTCATCTCCAGCCGTCGCGGTAACCAAAAGCTCCTTCGGGAGGTCTGTCACTACCAGAGAATGATATCGCATTACTTCAATATCTTGCGGAAGTCCCGTGAACACACCTTTGCCGTCATGCCGTACCAAGCTTGTTTTTCCGTGCATCGGGAGTTTCGCCCGCACCACCTTTCCGCCATAATAGTGCGCGATACCCTGCATACCGAGGCACACCCCGAGCGTAGGGACCGTGCGGCCAATATCAAGGAGCACTTCTTTGCAAACTCCGAAATACGTTTCATCGTCAGGACTTCCGGGACCGGGAGAAATGATAATACGGTCGTACTTCCCTGCCTTTACTTCTTTCAGCGTGATTTCGTTGTTGCGAAATACATCTATCGTGAACGGCTTATGGCGCGCGTCAAGAATTTCGCCCACAAGCTGATAGAGGTTGTACGTAAACGAGTCAAAGTTGTCTATGATGAGGATGCGCATGGTCAGATTTAAGATTTTAGATTTAAGATTTAAGAAAGACACCCCTTCGCCTCGCGGACTCGGCACTTCCCCTCTGAAGAGGGGGAGAGGAAGGATCCGACTGGATTCCCTTTAGTCTACGACTACTCCGCTTCTGCTCCGTCGCGGGAATGACACCAACTTGGAACTTTTGGAGGGCGATTTCGGTGGCGCGAAGTTTGTTCAAGATTTCCTGATACTCATTCTCCGGAGTTGAATCGTAGACAATACCTCCGCTTGTTTGGGTGTACATATCCTTCCCGTACACATACAGACTTCTGATGGGAATGGCGAACATACAGTTCCCGTTGAAACCGAAGAAGCCGACCGCTCCGCCATACGGCCCGCGTCCTGTTTTCTCGTTTGCGTCAATGATTTTCATTGATTCTATTTTTGGCGCTCCGGACAGCGTCCCCGCTGGAAAGGCACTCGCGAGTGCGGAGAACATATCGTGTTCCGGCGCGATAAGCCCCGTGATTTCGCTTGAAAGATGCTGGACATGGCTGAATTTCTTCACCTCCATAAGTTTCCGCACGCGCACCGTACCATACCTTGCGACACGTCCAAGGTCGTTGCGGTGGAGGTCTACGAGCATCGCGTGTTCCGCTCGCTCCTTCTTGTTATTCACTAGTTTCCTCGCGAGCGCTTGGTCTTCCGCTTCATTCTTCCCGCGCCTCATTGTGCCCGCGAGCGGAAAGGTTTGCATCTCCCCGTCTTTCAGTTCAAACAAGAGTTCGGGACTCGCGCCGAACACCACCTGCTTCCCGAACTTTATGTAATACATATGCGGAGACGGGTTTACTTTCCGAAGCTCTTCGTAGACAGGGAGCGCCGAGCCGGTAAGCTCAAACCGTGCGCGAAAACCCACTTCACACTGAAATGTGTATCCAGCCTTAATTTCTTCCTGTACGTTCAGCACCATCTTGTGAAGCTCGTCTTCACGGAGGCTAAAGCCGTTGAACCGCACATCTGTCTTCTTTGCCTTTTTCGGAGTTGGTGCCTTTAGCTTCTTCACCAGTTCGGGCAGGCGGTTTTTCCTGTAATAGAAGTACAACGTCTCGCCGGTTGTCTTGTCGTACACAAGTCCGTCGGTATACAGACCGAACCGGAACTGGTCAAAGTCCTTGTGTTTGTGAAGTTTCAGCGTGGGTTCAAAGAACTCCGACGCTTCGTAGCTCATATAGCCGATAAGTCCACCGACAAATCCGCGCATAAGCACGTTTTGGGGCATCATCGCGCGAAGTGCCTGGTAGGGATTCTCCACGTTGTAGTTTTTGCTGTCTACTGTGAGCGTCTTTTCGTTTCCTGAAACAATGCTTTCGGGCGCAAATCCGAGAATAGTGTATCTGCTGTCCGACCCGTCAGTGAGCGATTCAAGCAGAAAGCACGCTTCATACGCGCCTTCCAGTTTCTTGAAGACGTCGTAAATTGGTTGGTCAAACGTTATGTTCTGCGTGTGTGGTTTTTGAGGTAAGGTGATTTTGGGAGGGGTCATAAGCGTAGTGTTAGGAAAAACAAAAAGGAGCCTTTCCAGGCCCTTATCTCGTTATATGAAGCGTTATTGCTTCCATGACAAAAGAGTCCCGGAAAATTACGGCTGTTGAGCGCCCCACCAGATTGTCGCGACTTGATACCTGTTCATTCCTACAGGATATAGAATGTATGAAATTTTGCAAGGGGAAAACGAGGACGAGGGCTTTTGATTCGTTGACGTGGCTCTAATTAAGTGTTATCCTGAGTCGTGCTAAATGAGCTTGTTTATGAACAAATCAAGATATAACTATATATTCGCCGGAACAGCTTCACCGGATATCGCAAAAAAGCTCGCGAAGAAGCTTGGCTTGCCACTCGGCAAGACCGAACTGACGCGTTTCGTAAATTCCGAGTTTCGTCTCCGGATACGCGAGAATGTCGCGGGAAAGAACTGTATTGTCGTCCAAAGTACCTGCGCACCCGTGCATGAAAACATAATGGAGCTTCTTCTCCTCGTGGATACACTGAAGAAAGGAGGAGCGAAAAAAATCCTCGCGGTGATTCCCTATTTCGGCTACTCGCGCCAGCATACGCATTTTCGCGCGGGAGAGGCCGTGAGTTCGGGAGTTATCTTGCGGACGCTCAAAATGCTTGGCACGGATAAGGTTGTCACCTGTGACTTCCATAACCTTGAAAGCTTAGAAACCTCGCCATTGCCGATACAGAATGTCTCCGCGTTTCCCTTCCTCGCGAAGGAACTCCGGCGCATCGTGAACATCAATACCGCAGTCGTTGTTTCACCCGATGAAGGGGGAATCGCGCGAGGCAAACTTTTTGCCACCTATTTCTTCGGGAAAAAACAGGTGCGATTTACCTTTTTCCGCAAAGAACGCGACTTACACAAAGCCCACAGTATCACGCACACAACATGTGAAAATGAGCAGGTGCTTAAAGGACGGGTTATTATAGTAGTTGATGATATTTGCACGAGCGGAAACACACTTCTTTCCGCAGTCAACTTGTGCTTGAGGAATGGCGCGGAAGCTGTATATGCCGCGATAACTCACCCCGACATGGATAAAATCGTGTTACGTCGTGTGGTAAAATCTTCTATCAAGCGGATTGTTACCACAAATAGCGTTGGACAAAAGGACAATTTAAGACAATCTAAAAAGATAAAAACAATAGGTATCGCAAATATATTGGACACTACCCTATTCTAAAGGACATTTCAGTTAGACTCTGTCCTTTATCGAAACCCTTACTTAGAAAGGGTTTCACCCGCTATCACTTGATACGGTGAAGAAACTGTGTCATTCTTATTGTTTAAGGACTATGGAAAAAATTAAGTACCCAACCGTAGGCATTGACGATATTCTAAGAACGTTCTGGAACGCAGTGCGCTTCTATAAAGGTGCGCTTGCGACACTTGTCATCTCAATCGTGGTCGTGAATATCGCCGAGGTCATATCCCCTCTCTTCTACAAGCAATTCTTTGATACGGTGATTGCCGCAAGCGACCGCTCCGCGGTCGGCGAGTCGCTTTTCCGGACGATACTTATCATTCTGGCGTTTAACGGTTTTGTTTGGCTCGGATATCGTATCGCTTCGTTCGTGGAAAACCGCTTTTTAACAACCGTGTCCGCCCTACTCCGTCAGCAGGCATTTGATTGTCTTATTCTCCACTCATACTCGTTTTTTAGCAACAATTTTACGGGTTCGCTGGTGCAGCGGGTAAACCGTCTCGCGCGTTCGTTTGACCGGCTTATTGATAAGTTGGTCTGGAACATGATTCCCCTCTTCGTAAAGATTGTGGGAGTCGGCATCGTGCTGTATCTCTTTAAGCCGGTTGTCGCGGTGATTATGCTCGGCTGGGCAATTCTTTTTCTCATCTTTAATTACAGTGTGTCCGTCTGGAAGCTTAGATATGACATTAAGGTCGCGGAGGCGGATTCACGCACGACCGGAGTGCTCGCGGACGCCATCACCAACCATCATTCCATTCAGCTCTTTACGAAAATCAAAAACGAGTCCGGTTACTTCAAGCGGGTCACGAACGAGCAGGCCGCGGCGCACAAAATATCGCTTGATATCAGCGCGGTTGTGGAAGCCGGCCAGGCGCTCCTTATTATTCTCATTGAATTCTTCGTCTTTTATCTCGCGATAGGCTACTGGACTGAAAACATTATTACGGTGGGTTTTTTCGTCCTCCTGCAAGCCTACATTCTCGGCCTCACGCACCGACTGTGGGAATTTTCGCGCGTGGTGCGTGATATCTATGAGAGCTACGCCGACGCAAAAGAAATGGTGGAGATTATGAAGCTTCCCTATGAGATACGGGACCGAAAAGGCGCTGAAAAACTTGCGGTTTCAAGCGGTGTCGTTGAGTTTAACGATGTTTCGTTCAGCTTCAACCAAACCCACGGAGTGCTGGAGCATTTCAACCTGTGTATTGAACCGGGGGAAAAAATTGCGCTCGTGGGACCGTCGGGGGCAGGTAAATCAACTATCGTCAAACTTCTCCTCCGGCTTCATGAGCCGGTGAAGGGAGCTATCGCGATTGACGGCACGGATATCAAAACCGCGACGCTGGATAGCCTGCGGAAAAGCATCGCGCTTGTTCCGCAGGACACGCTTCTCTTCCATCGTACGCTTATGGAAAACATTCGCTACGGAAGCGAGAACGCGAGCGACGAGGAAGTGAAAAGGGCCGCGAAACTCGCACACTGCGACGAGTTCGTGGATACTCTCCCCGCGGGATTTGAGACCTATGTTGGCGAACGCGGTATCAAACTTTCCGGAGGCGAACGTCAGCGAGTCGCCATCGCGAGGGCGATTCTCAAGAATGCTCCGATACTTATACTGGATGAGGCGACATCAAGTCTTGATTCGCATTCGGAAATGCTCATTCAAGACGCGCTGGATACGCTCATGAAAGGAAAGACGGTTATCGTTATCGCGCACCGGCTTTCCACCATCCGAAAGATGGACCGCATTGTCGTGATTAATGGGGGAAAGATAGTGGAAACGGGGGGCCATGAGACGCTTCTCGCGAACGAGAACGGGCTGTATAAGAAACTGTGGACTCTCCAAGCCGGTGGGTTTATTACAGACGCGGGCGGAGAAACGTCTGTGGAATCCGAAGATGAAGCGTAATGTCCTTCGGTTATGATTATTCTTGGCATTGAAACCTCCTGTGATGAGACCGCCCTGTCTGTCATTGAAAGCACGGACGAAACTGCGATAACTGTTCTCGCCGATAGGACGCTCTCGCAGATAGAACTTCATAAGCACTATGGAGGCGTGTTTCCGAATATGGCGAAACGAGAACACAGCAGAAATTTGATTCCGCTACTTAAGACGGTACTCTCGGAATCAAATTTAATTTCTAATTCCCAATTTCTAATTTCTAATGAAAACCGAGAAAAACTAAACGAGCTGCTAAACAGAGAGCCGGAAATGTTGGAGCAATTCCTTCAATATATTCCGACTACACAGAAACCTCCGATAGACGCCATCGCGGTAACCGAAGGGCCCGGGCTTGAGCCGTGCCTCTGGACCGGCATCAATCTCGCGAAGGCGCTTTCGCTTGTTTGGGACGTACCGGTGATTCCGGTCAACCACATGGAAGGACACATCATTTCTGCGCTGATGCGCAGAAATGAAATAACCAATGACCAAGAAACAATAATCAAACAAATTCCCCGCCTGCGCCGAAGCGACTTCGGCGGGCAGGCAAATTCCAAATTAAAAATCTCAAATGGATTTCCTAGAAGCTATCAGCTAAAAGCTATCAGCTATCCCTCTCTTTCCCTCCTCATAAGCGGTGGACATACGGAACTTGTGCTTATCAAAAGCAAAGGGGATTACGAAATTATCGGGCAGACGCGTGATGATGCCGT
>CAYHOU010000019.1:0-8951 GCA_964358195.1 uncultured Candidatus Saccharibacteria bacterium
GACTAGACAACCCACTCCTTGCTCTCGCCCTATTTTTGTTGCTATCCACTTTGCGTATTAGGTACCTGTCCGTATAATGGGGAACACTTGAGATTATAAGTTCTTTTTTGTTTCCTGCCCGCTCTACTCGCGTTTCCCGCGAGCGGAACAGGTTTGGGGACGGTTACTACTAATTTTTAGCCTATGGCACATATAGATTTTGGTACGAGCGCGCATGCTGAAGGACGACGAGGACTTGAGAGAATCGGGTCATTCTGCCTTCTTGCGCTCGCCTTCTTTCTTCCTGTGTTTTTTGTTCCAGCTCTTTCGTTCCCGTTCCAATTCAGTAAGGCGCTGTTACTTTCCCTATTCGTACTCGTCATCTTTTCTTTATGGGTGGTGGCGAGACTCAAAGATGGTGAGTTCGTCATTCCCAGTTCTCCTCTGTATATCGCGCTTGGCGTGATTGTCGGACTGTTTATTCTTTCCGGTCTTTCGTCCGGGTCCGCCACACTCTCGCTGTTCGGCCAAGGTTTTGAAGTCGGTACCGCACTCAACATTCTCATCGTGTCGCTTTTGGCATTCCTTGTTCCTATTATGTTCCGCACGAAGGAACAGATTTTCGGAAGCTACCTCGCCTTTCTCGCCTCGTTCTTCCTGCTCGCGCTGTTCCATTTGTTCCGCCTTGTATTCGGTCCGGATTTTCTTTCCGTCGGCATTTTTACCGAGACTGTTTCCAACACGATCGGGAAATGGAACGACCTCGGTGTCTTTTTCGGCGTGTCGGCACTTCTTTCACTGGTAACGATAGAATTTCTTTCCCTCGGTCGCCTGTTCAAAATGCTCGTCTACCTCGCCATGCTTATTTCGTTGTTTTTCCTCGCGATTGTTAATTTTTCCACCGTGTGGTTCGTCCTCGGTCTCTTCTCGCTTATCTTCCTCGTCTACCTCATTTCATTCAGTCCTACGAGCGCGCTTGCGGGCGCGGCGGAAGGAGACGCGGACGATTCGGGAGCCCCTCGGCAGCTTCGGCGTATTCCCGCTCCTTCACTCATCATGCTCCTTATTTCTGTTGTTTTCATCATGGCGGGGAATACCATCGGCGGAGAGATCAGCTCGGCACTCAAGATTTCCCAGATAGAAGCCCGTCCGTCTTGGGGAGCTACGTTTGACGTCGCACGGCAAACACTTATCAAAGATCCGCTCCTCGGCGCCGGGCCGAATGGGTTCACGGGAGAATGGCTTAAATACAAGCCGGCCGGCATTAACGGCACGGTGTTCTGGAATACGGATTTCAGTTACGGCGTAGGTCTCATACCAACCTTTCTCGCGACAACCGGAATTCTTGGAGTAATGGCGTGGGTCGCTTTTTTCCTTCTGTTTCTATATTCAGGATTTAAGGCGATACTGTCCAGCCTCGCCGATAAATTCTCGCAATATCTCATCACGTCTTCGTTCCTCGTCTCCCTTTTCCTCTGGATTTTCAGCGTTTTCTATATTCCCTCAATTACCATATTCGCGCTCACGTTCCTGTTCACAGGACTCTTCATCGCGTCACTTACCGCGGAGCGGATGTCTCCCTCAAAGTCAATTTCGTTCGTGAAAGATCCGCGTGCGGGGTTTATTTCGGTGCTCCTCCTCATTCTGCTTCTTATCGGAAGCGTGACGCTCGGATACGCACTCACGCAAAAATACGTCGCGTCAGTTCTCTTTCAGAAAGGCGTCATCTCGTTCAATACGGAAGGGAGCCTGGATAAAGCGGAAGGTCTCATCGTACGCGCGGCAAACATGAGTCCTGCGGATATTCATTTCCGATTCCTTACCGAGATGACACTTATGCGCATAAACGCGCTCCTTAGCGATACCAAGAGTACCGCAACGGACGCGGTTAAGACCGAGTTCCAGAACCTGCTCGGGGTCGCGCTCGGAAACGCTCGGCAGGCTGTCGCCCTTAACCCGGAGTCCTACGAAAACTTTCTGACACTCGGACGCGTCTATGAAGCGGTTGTTCCACTTAAAATAGACGGTGCTTACGAAAGTGCGAAAGCGGCCTACGACCAAGCACTCACGCTCAATCCGAAGAGTCCCGCCATTCTTCTCACGCTCGCCCGTCTTGAGGTCGCGAAGGGCGATAATGTCAAAGCAAAAGAGCAGATCTCTCTCGCGCTACAGGAGAAGAATAACTACACCGAGGCGATTTTCCTCCTTTCGCAGGTTCAGGTTCAGGAAGGGAACATCAAGGCAGCGATTTCCTCGGTTGAAGCGGCCGCGACTATTGCTCCGGACGATGCGAGTATTTTCTTCCAGCTCGGACTTTTGCGGTTTAACGACAAGGACTACAAAGGAGCGGTGAGCGCGCTTGAACGAGCGACTACGCTGAACACCGCGTACGCGAACGCGAAGTATTTCCTCGGTCTTTCCTATGAGAAACAAGGGAATAAGGTCGGGGCAATTAAGCAGTTTACCGACCTTGCCGCGACAAATCCTGATAATAAAGAAATCGGTTTGATCCTCTCTAATCTCAAGGCGGGACGAGACCCATTCTCGGACGCCGCTCCGCCGGTTGATAACAAGCCGGAAAAGCGCTCAACGCTTCCCGTTAAGGAAAAAGGAGCGAAAGCTCCGACATCCGTCGCTCCATTGGACGAAACGGAGTAGCCGTGAAAGCGTGAGAGAAAATGGTCAAGGGGATTTTCAGATTCATAGAACGAGAGATAAGCGGACTCCACGAGGCCGCTTATCTTTTGGGTTTCTTCGCGCTCCTCTCCCAGATTCTTGGGTTTTTGCGCGACCGTCTGCTCGCGTCACAGTTTGGCGCGGGAGAAGCGCTTGATATATATTTTGCCGCGTTTCGAGTGCCCGACCTTATCTTCATCTGGAGCGCCTCTATGGTGTCGCTTTCGGTTCTTATTCCGTTCCTTTCGAAACGGCGAGCCGAAAGCAAAGAAGAAGCCCGTCATTTTCTTGACATGGTTTTTTCCGGATTTTTCGTATTCATTCTCGCTGTAAGTGCCGTTGCGTTCTACTTTACGCCGGAACTGCTTCACCTTTTGTTTCCGGGGTTTACTGAAGGAATGCTTGATACGACCGGTTTGTTGATGCGAATTTTGTTGCTTCAACCCATATTCCTCGGCATTTCTAATTTGTTTGCGAGCGTGACCCAGCTTGAACGTCGGTTTTTCGTGTATGCGGTGAGTCCGATACTCTACAACCTCGGTATCATCATAGGTGTATTCTTTTTCTACCCCCGTATGGGACTGTCTGGTCTCGCATGGGGAGTGGTGCTTGGAGCACTTATGCACCTCGGTATTCAAGTCCCCGTTATCGCCCGTTCGGGTATGTTGCCTCGGTTCAAGTTTTCGTTTGATTTTTCACTCACAAAAGAAGTCTTGCTCATATCGTTTCCGCGCACACTCGCGCTTTCATTGCAAAACATTACCGTGCTTATCCTCACCACACTTGGCTCGCTTCTCGGTATCGGCTCAATTGCCATTTTCAATCTTTCGTGGAATTTGCAGTCTGTTCCGCTCGCTATCGTTGGGGCAAGCTATTCGCTCGCGGCCTTTCCGACACTCGCCGGACTCTGGACAAAGGGGGATAAAGGAACGTTCATATCAACGCTGTCAACCGCTATGCGCCATATTTTCTTTTGGTCGGTGCCGGCACTCGTTTTGTTTGTAGTCCTGCGCGCGCAGATTGTGCGCACTGTTCTCGGGAGCGGGGCATTTGACTGGAGCGATACTCGCCTCACGGCCGCTTCACTCGCGCTCTTCGCGATGTCGGTCGTTGCGCAGAGCGCGACTCTCCTCCTCACGCGGGCGTACTACGCGGCCGGCAAAACCAAGGCTCCGCTTTTTATCGCGTCTGGCGGGGCGTTTGTAACCGTCTGCTCGGCTATTCTCTTTTCAAGATGGTTCGCGGGAGAACCTCTCGTACGGTTTTTCATGGAGTCACTTCTTCGTGTGTCCGACCTCGCGAACACAGAGATGCTGATTTTGCCGCTTTCGTATTCAGTCGGGACTATCGCGAGTGCGCTCGTTTTTTGGATTCTGTATTCGCGAGACTTTGAAAAATTTGGTTCGGAGGTATCTCGTATGTTCTGGCAATGCTTCGCTTCGTCGGTACTTATGGGAACGGTTTCGTATGGACTGCTCAACGTGTTTGATACGGTGTTTGACCTGCACACGACACTCGGCGTGTTCCTACAAGGATTCTGTGCGGGAGCGGGAGGCATTGTGGTCGGAGCGCTTATTTTGTATCTCCTGGGTAATCTTGAAATCCGCGAAATCTGGAAGACGCTTCATCACAAAATCTGGAAGGCGAAATTCATCGGCCCCGACCCGACCGAGACGACATTCTGAAGTTGCGCTATACTTGCAACATTATTCTCTCGCTTATCAATATGAATCCACATGAAACTGCGCCAAGCGCAGAAGACAACGCATTTACACGACTTGCAAGCAAGGAAACCATTACTGGTACGGAACTGAAAGAAGCAATGCATTCATACGTAACCGACATTGAAATCATTGATCCCAAACTTATTCCCCGCCTTCTTGAGAGGGCTACGCTTACCGCGGAAGAACTTGCCGATATGGGGACCAACCTCATTGGTATTGATTGGACCAAGAAGACTCCAAAAGCTAAAGAAGTTCACCGAGCCGTTCTCGTCGCAATAAATGAAAAGCAGTACAAGACCATCGGCTGATGCACACGCTCTCTTTCCTTTTTTACTTTAATGACCCGCCAGAACTCCCCGCGCTCCGCGCAGGGGTGAATGCGGAGGCTACGATATCCTTCAGCGTAATGACACGAACGGATATAGCGGAGAAGAAAGGACTATGGAACTGGTACCATATGTATCCAAGTGTTACTACCACATTCACATCACGGTCAAGTATCGTAAATCACTTTTGAACCCATAGACAGAGACACTCATTTTGATGGCACTCTCGGGAAGCGGCTTTTTTGTGCCATGTTTCTTTTGGACTGGACATGATATACTTTCAGCATGAAGAGCGCGAAAAAGAAACCTGTGACTTTGGAAACTGTTGCGAACCTTATAACGGAGTCGCATGACAGCCTTGCCCGTTCAATAGCGGAAGGGTTTCGAGGCGTGGATAAGCGTTTTGAAGAAGTTGATAAGCGATTTGAGGAGATGGAAACCAAGCTCGGAGGCAGGATTGACGGCGTTGAAGCGAAGCTCGGACAGCAGATACAAGGGCTTGCTAACCGTATTGACGATTTGGCGCTGAATCGCGCGACGCGCGATGAACTTCTCGTGCTGGATAAGCGCGTAGCCCGCATAGAAACCAAACTTGGCATTGACTTCAGGGCAAAGCAACATTCGTCGTAGATAGTTTGTGTGCTTTTTCATCGGCTTTTTTATATCCCACATTTCTGCTAGTATGGCCGTATGAAAAAGGATTTTGACTCATGGAATGAGCGGAAAAAGCAGATTCATTCCATCGGTGAAAATAAACTCTACCATCAGCGCCAGATGTGGTGGTGCTCGCTCGGTCTCAATATCGGTTTTGAGCAGGACGGAACGGGTGAAGAATGCGAGCGGTCCGTTCTCATCCTCAAAGGATTAAGCCGTAATACTTGTGTCGTGGTCCCGCTCACCAGCTCTCCGGGAAAGCATAAGATGCGTATACCGATCGGAATTGTCGAAGGGAGAAATGCTTCTGCGTTGCTTTCTCAAGTCAAGGTTATTGATACAAAGCGGCTCATCAATAAAATAGGGTTTCTTGAAAAGACTGCATTTGAATCCATACAAAAAGCCGTCAAAGACTTACTCTGACGGCTTTTTGTTCTTTTCTCCCCGCTTGCGCGGGGCGAGCCCGAAGGCACTTGTATTGCGAGTATATACCGATTAAAGTAGCTGTCAATATGAACAACATCCGCAACTTCTGCATAATAGCCCACATTGATCACGGGAAGTCTACGCTTGCTGATAGGCTTCTTGAGATTACCGGAACTATTGAAAAGCGAAAGATGCAGAATCAAGTACTTGATTCTATGGAGCTTGAGCGGGAACGGGGGATTACGATAAAAATGACACCTGTCAGAATGTTGTGGAAACCACCACATTCTGACCGCGGACTATTGCAGACTGAAACGCAGAAGAACGCAGACAAGAAGTTCTTGTATGGCGACCTAACGTACAAACTTCGGGGCATATTTTTTGAAGTGAAGAAAAAGATTGGTTTGGGCCATAAAGAGGGTATATACCACAATGCACTTGAAATAGAATTTGCAAAAGCAGGAATTGCGTTTGAGAGTAAGAAAAACATTCCTATCCTGTACGAAGGAAAGAGCATCGGAACCTATCAACCCGATTTTGTGATTGAGGATAAAGTTATTATTGAGCTTAAAGCGTTACCTGAAATTGCTCGGCCACAGATTGAGCAGGTGTGGTCATATCTCAAAGGATGTTCGTACAAGCTCGCTCTTCTGGTTAATTATGGGTCTACCGATATAGATATAAAACGCATCGTGTACGACACTGCTCGCGACGCGGAGGGTCAGCGTAATTCTGCGTCAAGTCTGCGTAATTCTGCGGGCGCATCTAATCAGGTTGAATATATCTTCAACCTAATTGATACGCCAGGACATATTGATTTCGCCTATGAGGTCTCGCGTGCCATGAAGGCGGTGGAGGGCGCTATTGTGCTTGTGGATGCGACGCAAGGCGTGCAGGCGCAGACAATCTCGGTACTCGGTATGGCGCAGGAGGCGGGACTTACGATTATTCCGGCGGTCAACAAAATTGATTCTCCCCTCGCGCAGGTGCCGGAGACAAAAAAGCAAATTGCCGAACTTTGCGGAGTGTCCGAGAGCGATGTGTTATTGGTGTCCGGAAAAACCGGTGTGGGAGTTCTCGCCTTGCTGGAGGCGGTTATCCAGCGAATCCCGCCTCCGCAAAGCGCGCGGACTTACGCGGACGGCACGCCGACCAACGCCGACCAAAGACTTCTGCGTGATTCTGCGTCAAGTCAGCGTGAGTCAGCGCAATCCTTCCGAGGATTGATTTTTGATTTCAAATATTCCAATCACGCGGGGGTTATTGTGTATCTCCGTTCGTTTAACGGAAGTACGAAACGGGGAGACAAGCTCCGCTTCGCCGCGTCCGAGCAAGACTTTACCGTCATTGAAGCGGGTATTTTCTCTCCCGGAGAAACTCCCGTTGCGTCGTTATCCGCAGGGGAAATTGGATATCTAGTTACCGGCATCAAAGAACCGGGCATTGCATCGGTCGGCGACACCATTCTCTCCGCAAAGGGAAGAGAGACGCCACTTCCAGGGTATGACAGGCCGAAGCCTGTCGTCTGGGCATCCATCTATCCCGAAAGTCAGGACGATTTTACGATGCTTCGTCAGGCTGTTGACCGGCTCCGTCTTTCCGATTCGTCGTTTACATACGAGGAAGAAGCAGGAGGACTTCTGGGGCGGGGATTCCGGTGCGGTTTCCTCGGTATGCTTCACCTTGAAATCATCACCGAACGCCTTCGGCGCGAATTTAACCTGTCGCTTGTCGTCACAACACCTTCCATTACATACGAAGTGGTGACGAAGCGGGGGAAACGAGACGTAGTCTATTCCGCGGCACGGTTTCCCGACTACGGCGACATAGCGGAAGTGTATGAACCGTGGGTGGAAGCAAGAATCATTACTCCCGGTGAGTATATCGTACGACTTATGCCGATGCTCTATGACCATGAGGCGTTTCTTAAGGTGACCGAGGATTTCGGAAACAACCGGAATCTTTTGGTGATTGAGATGCCTCTTCGCGAACTGATGCGCGGTTTTTTCGATGACGTTAAGAGTTTATCATCGGGTTTCGCATCGCTTTCGTATAAAATTCTTGAGCTCCGGAAAGCGGATGTCGTCAAACTGGAACTCCTTGTTACCGAAGAAGTGGTGCAGGCTTTTTCGCGTATTGTGTCACGGAAGCGGGTGGAACTTGAAGCGGAAGCGGCGGTGGAGAAATTGCATGGAATCCTACCCGCGCAACTTTTCGCGACCAAAATTCAAGGGCAGGCGCTTGGACGTATTATCTCCTCCCGTACCGTTCGCGCGACACAGAAGACACTGGGGGATTTTGGCAAAAACGGAGGTGACCGGACAAGAAAGATGAAGCTCTGGCAAAATCAAAAGGAAGGGAAGAAACGCCTTGAAGAACGGGGCGTAGGGAAAGTGCGCATCCCGCAGGAGGTGTTTTTGAAGATGGTGAGAAAAGACTAAACACGACACTAATGACGCGAATGCCCGAACGAATGACACGAATAGAATAAAAGGAACGGATTTATTTTATTCGTGTCATTCGAGCCTTCGATTCGTAGATTCGTGTCGAGTTACTGGTAGAGCGCGGGAATATACAGGAGTATCATACTGATGATAATCAGTATGCATACAACTCCCCATGCAATACCTATCTTCCGGCGATGTTTTGGGTTTAAAAACATATCTAAAACTAATCTACTAATGTGTATTACTCTACCAATACCTACAAATAAGAGTTCGGATTCGTTGGTATTTGCAGATTCGTGTCATTCGCTGATTGGTTTTATACTACATTCTATCAGAGGTGATACAATTGTGAAGTACATTATTTCTCATTGAACGCACTGTGCGGGAATACCAGCGAAAACGGAAAATCAGGAAAGTGCTCTACTCGCGAGGAGTGCTGGTGGTTGCCTTTGTCCTCCTGCTACTCGTCGGCAAGGCGACATGGGGACTCTACGCGAAGGAGCGGGAAAGTAGGAAGAATCTTAACCGTGTTGAAGCGGAACTCTCCGCGCTCACCGAGCGGGAGCGTACCTTACAGGAGGATATCTCGAAACTACAAACACCCGAAGGGCTGGAATCCGAAATCAGAGAACAATTTCAGGTTGCCAAACCCGGAGAACGGATGATAGTCTTGGTGGGCGAGGAAAAAGCCGCCGCCGTTGAATCGGTTATGGAACAGT
>CAYHOU010000020.1:0-8820 GCA_964358195.1 uncultured Candidatus Saccharibacteria bacterium
GTTGAGCATAGAAGAGTGAATTATGAGGTAGGGATTATGAATAGGAGACACCCCACCTCAATCCTCCCCTCTGAAGAGGGGAGGAGGTAAGACTAAGAGGCGTGAAGATAAAGATAAATATCTTCAAGCGCTTTCACGGCGTCGCCGGCGGCGATATTGTTCTGATGATAGAGCCCGTCGGTGCAGTCTCCCGCGGCCCAGATACCTTTCTCTGATGTTTGCTGGGTTCTTGGGTCAACGATAACTTGCTTGTAGGGCGTGAGTTCCACGAGGCCACCAAGAAGCTCGGTCGCGGGACTTGAACCGATTTCCACGAAAATACCCGTAACCGCGAGTTCTTTCGGCCCGCCCGATGTTTTCGTTTGGTACATAAGGCCCGTTACGAACGTTTCGCCCTTTACTTCTAGAATCTCGGCATCCAGTATCGCTTTCATATTCGGATGGGCGAGCACTTTCTTCACCGTCACGGGGTCGGCTTTAAAACTTTCGCTACGGTTGAGAAGCGTCACGCTTTTCGCGTACGCGAGAAGTTGCGCGGCGCTTTCAAATCCCGCGTTTCCGCCACCGATGACCGCCACATCCATACCGGCAAACAGCGGCCCATCACAACTCGCGCAGTAGGTAAGCCCTTTATGTTCAAGCTGGTCCGCGCCCTTCACCTCAAGCTTCCTTCGCGAGCTTCCGGCGGTGGCAAGAACTGTCCTTGCTTGGTAGGTTGAGGCATCAGTTTGAATGTTGAAGACAACCCCCTCCTCCGAAGACGGAGGCACCCCCTTTGGTAAGGGGGATACGACCACCGGCGCATCAGAATGCGTCTCGCCCCCTTTAGTAAGGGGGATTTTCGTGATGTTGATGACTGTTTCTCCCGCCTTAATATCCAAAACATCGTCCGCGTACGCGCGCAGATGCGCTTCAAGGCTCTTTGCAAGGTCGGCGCCGGAAGTCTTTATCGTGCCAATCCAGTTTTCAATGCCGTCCGAGACGGTACTTTGTCCGCCAAACTCGCGCGCGATAAAGACCGTCTTCAAGCGCTTCCTTGAAGCATAGACTCCCGCGGCGACGCCGGCGGGTCCGCCCCCGATGATGGCTAAGTCATACATATGAGGAAAATATCAAATATCTAATTTCGAATATCGAAAAATAACTAAAAATCAGTAGAGAAATACTAACAAAAAAAAGACGCCTCGTATATGAGCTTCTTTTTCAGCTAAGCGAGGTTATCCCGTGTAAGGAGACTCTCGGAGCGCGACGGCGCGAGAGGGAGCAAATCCGCCAGCAGGCGGATTATGCGTGCTCCTTACACGGGATATCCGAGTGGCCCCTATTTCTTCGCTCTGCGAAGAAATGCGGGAACCGCGCCCCAATCGTCGTCTACGTCTTCAAGCACTTTCTTTTCTTCCACTACCGGAGCTTTCGGAGTTTCCTTGCCGCTCGGCATAATCGTGTTGAAAATCTTTCCTTTACCTTCTTCAGCCGACAGCTTTTCCGGAGTAAAGAGCGGCTTTGACCGCGCTCCATCGGGGAAACCGGAAGCGATAACCGTAATTTTCACTTCGCCCTTCTTCAATTTCTCGTCCTTAATGGTTCCAAAGATAACTTTTGCGTTCGGGTCAATGGACTCGGTAATCACCTTTGCCGCGTCCTGGATTTCAAACATCGTGAGGTCGTCGCCTCCGGCGATGGAGAAGAGTACACCCTTCGCTCCGTTGATGGAAAGTTCAAGGAGGGGGGAGTTGATGGCCTGTTTCGCCGCTTCTTCCGCGCGTTTCTCGCCCGTCGCCGAGCCGATGCCGATAAGCGCCGAGCCGGCGTTTTCCAGAATGGCGCGGATGTCGGCGAAGTCCAGGTTAATGATACCGGGGGTGGTGATAAGGTCGGAAATACCCTCAACGGCTTGGCGGAGCACTTCATCGCACATCGCGAACGCGGCCTTGGCCGTCGTTTCTTTTGACACCGCCGCGAGCAAACGGTCGTTCGGGATGATGATAATCGCGTCCACTACCTTGCGAAGCTCTTCAAGGCCTTGTTCAGCGAGGCGCAGGCGCTGTGTGCCTTCAAAGAAAAACGGTTTGGTCGTAACGGCGACGGTGAGCGCTCCCATTTCCTTCGCAGTCTTCGCGACGATCGGAGCCGAACCAGTGAATGTCCCGCCTCCCTCGCCACCGGCGATGAAAACCATGTCCGCGCCCTTAATCGCTTCCTGCAATTCTTCGCGTGTTTCTTCCGCGGCGCGCTTGCCAATTTCAGGATTCATTCCCGTCCCGAGTCCGCGAGTGAGGTTCTTGCCGATGTGGATTTTCTTCTTTGATTGCGTGTTGTGCAGGTCCTGCGCATCGGTATTCACGCCGATAAACTCAACTCCCTTCACCTTGGAGTTAATCATGTGGTTCAGCGCGTTCTTGCCGGAACCGCCGCAACCGAACACTTTTATGCGAGCGAACGCTTCAACGTCGGGGGTGATTTGGGGCATGGTGTAAAGAAATCTCGAATATCGAATATCGAATATCGAAAAATAGTTTAATACTAAAGCAAGTCAAAAAAACAGAAAAACAAGAACTCCCTTCGTGTAAAACGTATCTTAACACCGCCCCTAAAAGAGTAAAGGGGTTGACATTTCAGGGCATAGATGCTTGAATTTGGGCTAAATTCAGCAAACGAAAGGCAATATATGTTCTTTATGATGGGTCCAAGCGGATACAAAGTTCCGGTACAACTTCAATCTGGCGACATTGCTCACTGGGAGAAGGGTTCCGCCACACTTCTATTTATGCGGCCAAGTGCTACTTCAGACGGAAATGGTGGGATAATTCATTCAAGCGGAAATCGCAGTGGCAATAAACTCGCATTCAGAAGCTACAGTTCTCCCGATATCATGTCCGCACTCGATTTGTTAGCGATTCTTGCCGGACTAAATGGGGTGAGGAAGAGTGAACCGGATGCGAACTCGGCTCAGTTCACGTTTTTCTAACTGGCCTTTCTGGCTATTTGCCACCATGCTCTCGGAGCGAGGTGGCAATTTTTATACACCACACCCCTCCCCAGATAAGAATCGGAGTGCTTCCCTGCAGAACACCCCTCCTGCCGAAGACGGCAGTACTCCCCTTGATAGGGGAGATAGGAAGAATAAAACACCCCACCTCAATCCTCCCCTCTGAAGAGGGGAGGAGGAAGAGAAGAAAACTACGGCAGGAATTGCCGCAAGAAACTCACCACGCTATTTTTTGTTTGCTTAACAAGCTTCATTCCCGACACGCTTTCCGATTCGCAGGTATTTAGTCCCAAAATGCAGAGCCCGTACGCGACGGACCACGAGGCGTCTTTAATTTGCCCGCGGATGTTGTCGCCAAACGAAACACTCGCGACACGGGAGGGGAGGCGAAGCGCCGCCTTCGCAAGGTCCTCCACCGTCTCTATCGCAGAGCCGCCGCCCGTCAGCACGATACCTGCAGGCAAGAGTCCGTTTCGTCCGAGTTTCTTGAGATGCGCTTCAATGAGTTCAAAAATATCGGAAAGCCGTGCCTCCACAATTTCTTCCAGCTTCTTACGCGAGTAGCTTCCACCGATAACGGAACCCCTCTTTATGTCTTCCGCTTCTTCAAGCGGGACACGAAGACCTAACGCGATGTCGTTCGTGATATCGTTACTCCCGCGAGGGAAGATTTCAAGAGAAAGCGGCAGATTATTTTCAAACACCACGATGGAAACCGTTTCCGAACCGATGTTCGCGAGTACGACACCCGCCATCTTCTGCTGTTTTGTCAGCGTGACGAGAGAAGCGGCAAGCGGGGCGGCGACAAGATTTCCTTCCTCAACTTCAATGCCGGCCTCTTCTAGCGTTTCAAGAAGGTCGTCAATATGCTGCTTGAACGCGGTAATGAACAGCGTCTTCACTTCCAGCTTGCTTCCCTTGAATCCCTCCGGCTTGCCCAAGATGATTTTCCCGTCCACCTTGAAATAGAGTGGTACCGTGTGCAAAATCTGGCGGTTTTGGGAAAGCGACGCGGGAATTTCCTGCTGGCTCGTCTCAATCGCTTTCTTCACGTCCAGTTCGGAAATTTCAGAATCGGCGCGCGTAATCACTACCGTTCCGGTTGACGTGAGGCTCCCAAGACCGATGCCGCCGATGGAAACAATCGCGCGTTTAATAGGGAAGCCGGCCGCTTTGGACGCTTGCGCCACCGCTTGCTTCACGCTCTTTACCGCGTCGGATTGATTGAGGATGTAGCCGTGGCGAAGACCGCGAGACTCGGAAAAACCGACGCCCACTACTTTTGGGAGGTCACGCTCGCCTTCGCGCGCGATTTCCGCTACGACGACACGCGTCTGATAGGTTCCGATATCAATGCCGACGGCGATGTTCTTCATGAAGAAATATCGAATCTAGAATCTCGAATCTCGAAAAAAGTAGAAATAAAAAACAAAGAATATTAAAAAGGACAGCCTTTCAGTATTCCGTATTGAGTATTCGTTATTTTTCGAAATTAGGTATTCGGTATTCGAAATTGGAAGAAAATTCAGACATTACATTCTTTCCTGAATTTTCGCTCCTGTCTCTCCATTCTACTCCCATGCGCGTATCCTTTCAAATGAACAAGGCCGTGGATAAACAGGAATTTCAGGAAATTCGGAACTGTCCGCCCGAAAAGCGGTGCCTGCTTTACGACGTCCTTCATGCAAAAAACAATCTCGCCTGAATTCTTGGAAAGCGGAAAGCTCAAGATGTCGGTGGAAGCCAACTTTTTCCTGTATTTCTTGTTGAGACGGCGCATTTCCTTTTCATCCACAAACGCGATACTTAATTCATACCGCTTTCCGAGCACAGCGTCTTTCAGTGAAGACAAAAGAACCCGCGAAACGCGGGGTCTTGAAGGGAGATTAAAAATAGATAATTTAGCCACCGGAGTTAGGCTGTCATTCCCGCGAAAGCGGAAATCCAGTTCTTTCTAGATCTCCGTTTCCACGGGGATGACATTAAGAAATGTCATCTGCGTCCGCGCTTTTTCTCCACGGGAAGTTTGCCGAGCTTGGCGAGTTTCTCGCGCTCGGCGGTCCGTTCAATGAATTTAAGGGTTGCCATCTTCCGTTTGAGCGGGGATTGGGTGCGGGTCTTGTAGCGCAAGCTTCTCTTTTTGGTGAGGACGCCGGAACTCTGGACGCGCTTGGAGAAACGGCGAAGAAGCGAGAGGCTACTCTCGCTACCGGTCTTCTGGACTTCCACGTTTACGTTCGGGGCTGACATGGGCGAAAGGATATCACAGGAATGGCGTGAGTGCAATGCGTCACGTCCGAGTATAAAAAATTCAGCCGAGTCGCGTGCGCGAGCTCGGCCGAATGTGTGTTGCAAGCCAATGACTTGTGGGGACCTTTATGGTCCCGAAAGAACTGCCCGGTAAAACCGGTTGCCGAAACGATTGTCGCGGCTTATTACCAGCTTGCCGAGACCGAAGGATTCAACCTTGATTTCCGGTTTCAACTTTTCTCCCTCAAGACCTGTAGGGGAACCAAGCGGTTCCCAAGAGATCAAGTCGGTTGATTCTTGGAGCGTATACCGCTCCCCCGGCTGTCCTAGGACGGCGAAGGAGAGCCACTCATATTTAGGAGAACGAGTGTGCCGGATAAACAGGTTTGAAGTATTTGGGAGAATCTTAAACTTCACGGTTTCCGTGCTGGCAACGAACAAACCGATGTCGTCCGGTCGGGAGCTCAAACCGATATAGTCTTTGACAACCCCGATTTGGATGCTGTAACCGTCTCCAGCCGGTGCTATTCGGTATTCTCCCAAGTCTGGAGTGAGGTACTGCGAGAAGTCCCAGTTTATCTCTCCCTGTTCGCCCTTGAGCTCCGCAATGTTGACAATCCATCCCAGCGGGACCCCGTCCTCTTTGAGGATTCCAAGCACGAAGTTTTCACTCGGAGCTCCTTTCACCGTGAATTTGAATTTCGCGGCGTCCACGCGGAAGATTTCCAACGGGCTATACATCATAAGGACGGAAGCTGGTGATGGATCAATCTGGACATCAATCCAATCGAAGTACGGTTCGTTCGGACTGCTTACCTCATGCTCCTCCACCAAAAGCGAGTAATCGCCAGTGGTGTAGTCGGCAGGCACAACCCAGGAGACGGTCTCTTGGCTATTTGTGAGGGGTGCAATGCGCTTGAGGATGACTCCTCCCCAACGCAGAATGTCACCCGGCTTCACAAGGCCGATTGTTGTGGCGACTTCTTTACCGACGAGCTCCGACGGATGTTGCCATGCCACGATGAGGGTTTCAGTTCTCTTGTATGTCCCCGTGGGGGGATTAACCAAAAGGGAAACTTTGCCGGCGGCAATGGCGGGAAGGGAAGTGAGAAGGAAGAACAGGACGAGAACGGACAAACAGAATGACTTTTTCATAACTGATAAACGGAAACGGACGTTTTGGTTGATGTTTTCTCTCTCTGACTAGCAAAGAGCCTAGGGGTAATTATACCACTTTTAGTGGTATATAGTCAAGTTTTTTGAACACCGAAAAACGCCTTGCGATACAAGGGTTTTGTGCTGTTAAGGATTAACGATAAAGGATTAAGGATTCTTACCCCAACTTCATCTTCTTGAAATATTCCGCGAGTTTACAGAGCGGGACAGTCTCCTGCGCGCGGCTTACGGTGTTGCGGACAATCACCGAGTTTTCAAGCGCCTCCCGCTGTCCCAAGATAAGAGAATAGGGAATCCGGAGGTTTTCCGCGGAGGATATCTGCGAGATAAGTTTATCGCGGTTTAGCGCTTGATAGAGCGGAATGCGTACTTGGCGCAGAATCTCAATAACCCGCAGACTTTTTAGTTTCGCGCAGAAACCGAGTTGGAGGAAAAAGATAGTGGGCTTTTTGAAACGAATCGTACGCGGCGCCACCACCTCTTTTCCCGCTCTCGTGAGGAGGAGATTCATACCGACGGAGGGGACTTCCCGTTTCAAACCGAGTCGTTTCCCCAGAATGTTATACCGCCCACCCGAACAAAGTACCCGTACGGTACCGTCAGCCAGCGTTTCCCGGATTTCAAACAGCACTTCGGAAGAAAACGCGCGGTTGCCAAGAAGGTGGTGGTCAATGCGGTAGGGAATTTCAAGCTCTTCAAGGAACTCAAGCACCTCCTTGAAATGCCGTCTGCTCTCATCGCCCAAAAAGCCGATTGATTTCGGAGCTTCTTCCGCGAGTGCCTTGCACTTTTCGTGTTCGCAGGAAAGAAGCGCAAGCGGATTTTTTCGGAGCAATGTCTTGCACGTCACCGGAAGCGACGCAATATGTTTGCGGTAAAAGTTGCCGAGTTCGCGCGTGAAGCGGTTCACTGATTCGCGGTCGCCGACACTGTTCAGCGAAAGCGAGAGCTCGCCGTGCGACTCGTCCTTAAGTGTGGCGAACGCGACCTGAATAAGCGTCGCTTCGCCGACGCTTTTGCCACTTCCCATGATTTCATAGGAAAGCCGGCGTTCGCCCGTTTTTTTCTTCAGCGCGTTACCCGAACTGAATTCGGTGCAATACATAATCGGTTGGGCGCATTCAAACAGATTTTTGTCAGCATAATGCCGGAAGAGCGCCACCTTTTCTTCAAGCGTGGGCATGAGGGTGGACGATTCCACCTTCGCGTCGTCGCCCAGCTCGTCGGCCTTCGCTCTATCCTCTTTCGTGATACTGACGGGGGAGGCGAGCGGAGTAAATCCGTAATAGAGAGCGGTTTCAATCCGCGGGTCCACGTTCTTGTAGTCAATATAGGCCGAAACGCGGGCCGGCTTCCGTTTCTCCTCGCGACGCGCGATGTTTATCCTGTTCTGCAGATGCGACTGTCGCTCGGCCGCGGTCTGCCTGACTACCTGTTTGGTTTTTGACTGGGGAGACATGTGAGGACGCTGTTAGCTTTTAGCCGTTAGGAAGAAAATATATTACGTATCAAAAGTCTTTAAACTATAAGCTAAAACCTAAAAGCTATAAGCTATTCTGTTTTCCACTCTCCGGGGAATACACCGATTTTGGTAAGCGGATAGAGTCGAATGAGCGGGCGCCCGACGATGAGATCGCGTTTCAGAGTTCCCCACAGCCGCGAGTCGGCGCTTCCGGCGCGATTGTCACCAAGTACGTAGTATTCGTCTTTTTCCAGTGTGACGGTGACGTTTCCCTGGTCACTGGCATCGTTTATCGCACCTTGCTTCCAGACAAACCCCTCCGGATGCGCTTCGTTTTTTATCGTAATAATATTTCCTTTAACCTCTATCGTTTCGCCGGGAAGTCCCGCGATACGCTTAATGAGAAATTTGCTCGGGGCCGAGGGGAAACGGAACACCACGACGTCACTGCGCTTCGGGTCTTCAAGCCGGTACGAAAGTTCGTCAATGATGAGGTAATGACCGGTATCAAAGGTCGGGACCATTGACGCGCCGTTCACGATGAAGGGTTGCGCGACAAACAATCGTATCGGCACGACGATAACGATGGCGATAATCGCGAATTTCGCGAAATCCAAAATGGACTCTTTTGTGGACGGCTTCTTTTCTTCGGGAGGAGCGGAAATTTTTTGCTCACGTTCTTCCGTATGTTCGGTCATGGCGTGAATTGTACTGCCACGGTGCGCATTGACGCAATGGATGAAAGTGTTTTATGTCGCAAAATGTGCTACCATAACACAAATCCTAAATACGAAATCCTAAACTCTAAACAAAACACAAATTTCAAATCACACATTTGCAAACCCGACTTCGTTTATGATTTATGTTTTAGATTTTAGAATTTGTTTAGGATTTAGATATTAGAATTTAGAATTTTAATCTATGTATATTCTCGTTGGACTTG
>CAYHOU010000021.1:0-8782 GCA_964358195.1 uncultured Candidatus Saccharibacteria bacterium
CCTTCCGTATATACATCCCCAAAAAATCTTTCCAACACATTTCTGTGCTCCATTCGCAACCGCTTGGGTATCTGCCTTCCGCGTCAAAATAGAGCGCGAGCGCGCGGGAGATTTGCGCGAGGTCGGATACGCGACGGCTGTCGCGGGACAGCGGAGTTCCCTGCAAAAAATAATAGACTGTCCCGCCGAACAAGAGAAGCGCGAGCGCGACGACGAGAAACATTTCACTTGCCAAAAATCCGCGCTTCATATGAATAGTCTATCAAGTTCCTGTACCGCCTGCGCCGGATTCGCCTTGCCGAATACCGCTGAACCGGCCACCAACCGATCCGCTCCGGCGGCGATAAGACGAGGCGCGGTTTCAGCATTCACCCCGATGTCCACACAGATGGTAAGTGTCGGGTGGCATTTTCGGAGTTCAGTAATTTTTGGAAGCACACGCTCTTCATCGAGCGGTACACCGCCAAAACTGATTCTGTCGTTTCCCATACACTGGACAAAGGTAACTTCATGCAAAAATGTGTGGAGCTTTTCAAGCGATGTTGAGGGCTTGAATGCCAGTCCCACGTCTACCGCGTGTTTCCACTCCTGTATCAAACCCGACAACGCATCCGCCTCTATGCTCTCTATGTGTACGATAACGCGGCTCGCGCCCGCCCGTACCCAAAACGGCACGGCTTCCGCGGGGTTTGCGACCATCAAATCAAATTCAAAATCAAACTCTTTCCAAAACGGAAGCCCTTCTTCTTCGCGGAGAATACCGGTAATCTCGCCGTGGTCGCCGATGTACGGCCACGTTTTATTCGGCGCGAATTTTCCATCCACGATATCTATCTGGACGGTATCGGCAATTCCTTTCACGAGCTCAAGCTTTTCCGAAATGTCGGAAAATTCTTTGGGAATAATGGCGGGGACGATGTGCATAGTTGGAGAGTCAACGGTTAGGGTTAGGAAGCCGGTTTGGAAGTAAGGTCAGGGTTAGGATTTTCTTAACCTTGTTTCTTAACCCCCGCCTGCGCCAAGGCTTTGGCGGGCAGGCATTCCGGTATCTTAACCTTGACCCATGTTATCTATCTTCGCCAATCTCCGTACATGCCGTTCATCATTTGAGAATGGCGTTTCGAGCCAGACTTTGATTCCCTCTTTCGCTTCGTCTTCACCGATAAATCGCGCACCGATTGAGAGGATATTCGAGTTGTTGTGCTCCCGTGACACCCGCACAATATCCGTTCGTCCGCCGTAATACACCGCGGCACGGGCGCCTCGGATTCGGTTTGCCGCCATCACCTCGCCTTGTCCGGAACCCGCACAGATGATGCCTCTGGTTTCCCCTCCCCCTTCTTTAGAGGGGGGACTCTGGGGGGTGTTCTCTTCCGCCACTCTTCTCGCGAGTGGAATCACAAAATCGGGATAGTCGTCGTTCACGTCATAGGAGAACGGTCCAAGGTCTTCCACCTCGTGCCCGAGTTCTTTCACGAACTCCAACAAATCTTTTTTAAGTTCAAATCCGGCATGGTCGCCGGCGAAGTAGATGTGCATAAATGAGTAGGTAGCTAGTAGAAAGTAGTAAGTAGTAAGTAGTTTAAGAAACAGAACGTCGATTTTTAATTTTGCCGTAGAGCCAACCCAAAAACAACCCTATAAGACAGGAGGGTACAGAAAACAATAAGATAAATAATATAGGAGTAGTTATTAATATTCTCTGACATGATTGATCATTGTATGGTTTTTCTCCAGGATATTTTTCTGGCAAATTATTCCACCACTCTACAGGATGACAATCCGCGCCACCAGATAAAAACAGTCCACCTTGTGAAATTACACCATTTCTCTGGTAATCTCGAATAGATGAGCTTGAATACGTCCAACCAAATATTGCAACTGTGACAATAAAAAATATAATTCCTCCTCTCAACCAATATCTTTTTTGCATTTTCTACTTTACAAACTTTATAACTTTATGGACTTTATAAACTCTGTCCTGCCTTGAGGACATGCTTGACTAACGTATTCGCATACCCCGACTCATTGTCATACCACGCGAGGACTTTCACAAGATTGCCTCCGACGACCCGCGTCATAGAAAGTTCCGCAATCGCGCCTTCGGGACGTCCGAGAATATCCGAAGAAACAAGCTCCTCTTCGGCGACGGCGAAAATCCCCTGCCAGCGCGTGTCGGTGGCCGCTTTGCGGAGAATGTTGTTCACTTCTTCGGCCGTGGTATCGCGCTTGGCGATAAAGGTGATATCGGCGATGGAACCGCAGATGACCGGAACACGCAGGGAAATGCCGTCGAACTTTCCCTCGAGCGACGGATACGCTTTCGTCACCGCTATCGCCGCGCCGGTCGAAGACGGAATGATGTTCTGTGCGGCGGCACGTCCCTCACGGAAGCCCTTTTTCCCTGCTGGGCCGTCGATGAGCGTTTGTGTCGCGGTGTACGCATGCACGGTGTTCAGTACTGCCTTCTCGATACCCACGGCTTCATCCAGAATAGCGATAACCGGACTTGCCGCATTCGTGGTGCAGGAAGCATTTGAGCTTATGACGCAATTCTTCAGATTTTCCTCATTCAATCCCATAAGGATAGTCTGACCTCCTCCCCTCTTTAGAGGGGAGGACTGAGGTGGGGTGTCATCTTTTATGGGTGCTGTAATCACCACACGCTTTGCCCCCGCGGCAAGATGCGCTTGCGCTTTTTCCGCGCTCGCGAAAAAACCCGTTGATTCAACCACGACATCCACCCCGAGTTCTTTCCACGGCAATTTCGCTGGTTCTCTTTCCGAGAGGTACTTAATACCTTCCAGCGTACAATTACTCCGACCGTATACCGAGTCATACTTTAGGAGGTACTCCATATTAGCCTTGTCCCCCAAGTCGTTCACCGCCACAATTTCTATTCCCGTTTCCCCCTTTTCACCCCTTTCTTCCCTTTCCTTCACCACGCGTAAAAACGCCCGCCCGATCCGCCCCAACCCATTTATCGCTACGTTGATTTTTTTCATAGCTATAAGTATACCTGCTTCTGCACACAAGGTTAAGCGACTTCCCAACATCTGATCTTGAAAAACCAATATCAGATGTTGGGAAGTTAGCTAAACATCCATCGCAAGTTCTCGGAGGTCCTTATCTGTTCGCACCATACTTGCTTCAAGCATCTCACGCGAACACTTCTTAAAATCCTGGATGGAATCAAATATTTCAGCAAGAATGTCCTTTTCAAGCAGTGGCGACGCCTCTTGTCCCGCATAGTTGGGAAGGCTGGAAAACTTATAGATAGTGGTTCCCCACCTCCATGCGACATCGAATTCTTTTGCCGCCCTCTCTAGGCCTTCGGGATAAAGCTCAAACACATTTTTAACCATAATGTATGAGGCGAGCCAACGCAGATAGTTGTCGCTTGCAATCGTACGCGCTTTGTAGGAACCCTGAAACAGGCTTCCCTTTTCCTTATGTTTTAAATTAGCGTGCATACTCATGCTGTTCCCGAGCTTTTGCATGAACTTTGAAATGCCGCCGTCTTCCGTTTCTTTGAGAAGTAGATGAAAGTGATTGGGCATGAGCGTCCACGCCAAAATCTTCACGAGGGGCCTGCGCTTAGGCCACTCCTGGGGTCTACCGAACATCCCGAGCTCTTTTGTATTTTTCTCCCAATCTTCATCGGAGTAGTGATCGTTCATGTAGAAGAGGAGTCGTACAAAACGCACCCTCTCCGACTCATCGCGGGTAAGCGGCAGTCCCCTTGCGCCACGTTTAAGAGCGTGTACATATGAACCGACAGTACGGGGTTCAACTCGCATATAGTAAAAGAAGTATACACCAAAAACCAACATCTGATCTTGGTTTTTTCAAGATCAGATGTTGGTTTTTCCGGTTACTTTCTCAATCGTGTCAGATTTTGGTCGGCTTGTCTGAATTTCTGCCACGATTTCTCGAGACGGAACATTTTGCCGCGGGTGTCCATATAGCGGCGGGAGAGGTCACTTAGTAAGTCGACTGGTAACTCTTTCCCGTAGATGCCACCCGACTGTTCCAAGTACACAATCATTTTGTTACAGCCAAGCATTGCTTTTTCGAGCGTCGCAATCGCCTGTCCGAAATCAGAAAAGCGGAGACCGTGCGATTCAGAAATATAGAGAGGGATGGAGAGCGCGCAGTTGCTCATTCCTTCCAGTAAATCGTAGCGGAGGCTTGCAAGCTTCGGCTTTATTTCTTTTGCGAAAAGTACGGCGCATTCAAGTGTTTTCTGGTAGACCTCAAGGTCTTTGAAACTGCGGATTGGTTTTTTGGGTGTAAATCTATACACTGCCGATATTGACTAGATTATAATGCGGGACACTTCTGCCGATGCCGATATTGTAGCAATTTCGGTATGGGACATTGTCGACACCCCGCCAACGTCGGCATTGGAACGCTCACACGCGTACGGCAATGTCGGCACTGCGACTTGGCACCTCAACCTTTCTTCCGTCCCTAAACACTACGTTCCGTTTTCTCTTGTAATTCATCTTCTTCACAACGTGCAACGGATAAAACTCAAAGTAGTCCTTCTCGTCAAACCACCCGCACTTAAACTCAAAAAGCCGTAAGCCCGTGAGGCGGCTCATCGCCATAGCATACCACGTCAGTTGCTCTATCGGCTGTTCTTTTGCGGCATTTGGCTTGTAATCAAGAAGATGCACGCAGCCGTTTCTAATCTGCACAAAATCTATGTGGCCCGTGAGCAAATTCGGCATCGCCTCCGGTCGTTTCTTTCCCTTCAACTGAACCAGTCCGTCATCCGTTACCTTGAATTTTAACACGTTTTCCATATGCTCTATATCCTCCCTGCGTATAAAGACGGGGACTTCGGTCGCAACGGTAACACTGTCATTCGCGATAAAAAACCTCTGTAATTCTTCATGCCGATGTTTATTTTCAAGTACGGAAGGCAAGACAAATTCGGCAAGGTGATTGGCAAAATTTGTTTTGGACTTCACTATCATATCCGCCTTGTCAAACTTGCTCTTTATCTCCGACATACGACCCCCTTCCGAAAAGTATTGATGTGGAGTTTCGGTGGATACATTGTCCAAATACTCTTTGAGTGGCGTGAGATTGCGGTTCCGAAACTCCTCCAGCATGAGATACGTTTTTGCACGGTGGTAGCGGAAGCGGTAGAGCTGTCGGTGCGCCATTGTTACTACTTCCACCGTTTCCGTCGGCTTGCAGTATTTGACCGCCCACGGCCGCAGACGTTCGTATCGGCACAGGGGTTTATACTCCTCATACCATGCGGAAGCGGTCTGCGGGTCGGGTGCGGCACCGAACTTCTGCTTCACAATGGAACACGTCTGCTCGAAGGTAAAGCCGAGGTTGTAGTGGCTCATACATTCGATAACGATTTTGAGGGGGAATTTTTTACCCTTGATGTCCTTAACCGTGAACGTACGACCGCAAAGCGGATTCCGGCAGAGGTAAAGTTGTGCGGTGCCGAATTTATTTTTCCGCGTGCCACGCTTAACGAAGTCGGTACTTTCGCAATAAGGACATTGTGACGCCGATGTTGAGCTTTCCAATGCCGAAGTTGCTATAGCGTCTGCGATATTTTCCCCTACTGAGATTTTCTCATTCACAACTTCGGCCTTCGGGGACAATGCCACAGGCGTAGCCTCAATATCGGCATCGGGACGCTGCGTTTTTTGCTTGACTTTCTTTTTCATATTTGCTAGTCTGTAGATATACAGTGCCCTTCGGGGCTCCGAGACACCCCCGCCCAGTGCGGGGGTTTCGATTTTATGGGAAAAATCCTTTAAGATGGGACGCAACTTCTCTGAACGTCTCGGGAGGGAATACATACAATAGTCTCAAGAATCTCTTCACACTGATCAAGCGGAGCTGGGCCAGGACGACCGAAGCTTTCAAGCCAGTTGGGTCAGTAAAGTTAAGATAAAAATCGTATGGTTTTTGCTTGGTGGAAAGTGGTACAATCCAGAACATTTGGTTATTAAACTTCTTTACCACGAGTACCGGCCGCGAGAAATCGAGAACTGCCCCATTCTGCTCCCGACCGATATTCCAACCAATCGTACTTACCCAGACTTCCCGTTCTTGCGGAAAGAAATCCGGCCCGATTGAATCGTGTGTCTTCTTTTTCAATGCATTCCACACATCAAAAGACTTTTGGCCGCTATTTCCGGCCATATCACGACTGCTATTTGTCTCTATCTCACGCATAATTGTAATTTTTGACCTTACTACGGGGTTTCCGTGATATTTTCAGAAGTCGTAGTGGCGGTTTCGGGAGCAGTTTCCAAAATAACTTCAGTCTCCGTTTGCGTTGGTTCGGGAGCGGTTTCTTCGACCACTTCCGGCTCCGGTGTTGTTGGAGTTGTCGTCGCAACTTCTTCTGCGGCAGGTTCTTCCGCAACAGATGGCGTGGTGGTTGCCTGTAATTCCTCCGTTCCTAAAGGAGGTGGCGTCGTCTGCGACGACGGAGGATTTTGCGTCACGATGCCGACATTGACTATTCGTTCCGCGGTTCCGATATTCCCCGCGCCATCTGTCGCCTTGTAGTAAATCGTGTATGTGGTTGATGACGCGGTGTTAAGTTGCAGGTTGCCGACCTCAATCCAATTTTCATTATCAAGCGATGCCTTCACACCGAGATTATTATCCACATTGTCACTCACGGTTGCGCCGAGGTCTGCATAGGTTGAATTGACTTCAATATTCGCCGGGTTGTTGCCGTTCACTACGAGCGAAGGCGGAGTAGTGTCAGTGCCGATGTTGCCCGAGCTTTGGCTTCCAGTCCCAGATGCCGCAGGCGCAGCCTCAATATCGGCACAGAAACCAATTTGCTTCGCAAACTCTCCATTCGTAATCCTCACGCAATACACCGCGCCGGTAGCAGAATCCTTCATCTCCAATCCATTCTCCACTTTCGCGGTGCCGAAGTTGCCCACCGCCGCTGTGAGTTTTGATACCACCCACTCCCCCGTGCTCGCAAGGAGGTCTTTCACCGCGGCGGCAACATCGGCAACCAGCGACGAAGTCGCTGGGGACGAGGAAGCGCTCTCCAGAGCCGTAATTCTCACTTCAAGGCTCGTAAGACGTTTGTCCTGCTCCTGTACCCCAGCCAATATGAACGTGCTTAGTTTATACACATCAACCCCTTTGCCGGATGCACTCAAGACCTCGACAGGCGCTTCCTCGGCAATCAAGCCGAGCCGTGCAGTGCAGGTCTTCCTCCCCTCCTCAGTTGAGGAGGGGTTAGGGGTGGTGGTGTTCGGACACGATGGCTCACCAAGATAAGTATAGGTCGCGATTTTAATATTTCGTATCTTGTCCGAAACGCTTCGTCTGTCGTCCTCGCTGTAATACTCAATGTCCTTTTTCGCAGTCTTTGTTGAAATGTTTACAAAGGAAGTCGCCGCCACGTCTCCCATGATGTGAAGCTTGTATTCGGGTGTGGAAGTACCCACTCCCACATTCCCCACCGCGTCAATCAGAATTGACGTGGCGGAAGTTGTCGCATTCGTCAGATTGATAACGGTGTTGCGTTTCTGTAATTCCTTGAGAAGCAAAACTGAGAGCATGTCGTAACGGACCGCTTCGGGCTGTCCGGCGGGGTTCAGCCACGTCATTCTCGGGAGAATGGCGTTCACTTCTTCAGCAATAAGACCGAAGTCGCGCTGGCCAGCGTTTCCCGTACCTTCGTTCCAAGTGAAAGAACGGGGGGTGAGTTCGTAGATTTTTGAGGTGTCCAGTTCAATGTCGGCAATGTCGTGCTTGTAACGCTGTGAAGACGTGTTGCGCAAGACCTCAAATGTCGTGGAGTCAATGTTGAGGGCTTGACCTGTACCCGTAGTAAGTGTGCTGGAATACCCCGCCGTACCCGTAACTGCCAAAGTTCGCCAGGGACTCGTCGTCCCGATGCCGACGTTGCCGGTTGTGTCCAAAATCGTGACTCTTGCTGTGCCTGCGTTGCCCAATATTTGGAAATCATCAGAAGCATCAGCATATAGTTGCCAATAATTATTTGCCCCATCGCTTTTTTCCCAACCAATGATCTGGTTGTTATCAATGAGCATACTTCCACCAGATAAGTCTAGTTTAGCTTCCGGCCCCGCCGTCCCGATGCCGACGTTGCCTGCTTTTGTAAATGTGACCGTTCTACCCCAACTACCATTGTATTGCCACAAGTCTATATTGTTCGATGCAGAAAGTTGAAACAAACTACTTTCCGTCCCAGCGGCGTTCTGAAGCGCAAAGTATGGACCAGCTTGATTTGTGTCGCTTCCATTTTTGAAAGTAGCGACACCATCAGTAATTCTCGCATAACCTTCCACGTCTAACATCTGAGTTGGAGCCGCTACCCCGATACCTACCCGCTTGCTGAAGTACGCTGAGTATGTGCCGTCGTCTGAAACAGACAACAAACGCGAAGGACTCGTCGTCCCGATGCCGACGTTGCCACCCGTTGTTGCGAAGTAGGCGGAACCCGATGCGCTGATTGCTGTTGAAGAAGCGTAAGTCGCGGTGAGAAGGTTGCCGTTCGTGAAGGTAAGGTCGCTGTCATCGGTGAAGAGTCCGGCGGTGGTGAGGAACGGGAGCCGGGTGGTTGAGAGGTTGGAAACCGTGAGCGCGGTGGTGCTTGCGGTTCCTAACACCGTGAGCGCGGTGGTGGACGCATAGGGGAAGATGCTGGCGACAGAAGAAGTCGCCAAGTAGTAGGCAGCAGTTGGTGTGGAGGTGGCGACAAGATTGCCAGAGTTGTTGATTGACGCGAGCATATTCGTGC
>CAYHOU010000022.1:0-8390 GCA_964358195.1 uncultured Candidatus Saccharibacteria bacterium
ATTATGCTCGTCTGGCTCGCGCGCGGGCCGTTTTACGTACCAACCAAGCGTAACTATGTTCCGCACATTGTGAATTTCCTTTCCCTCCGGCCGGGAGAAAAAGCAGTTGACCTTGGGAGCGGTAACGGCCGTCTCCTTATCGCGCTCGCAGAAGCGGGAGCGGTGGCGCACGGCTACGAGCACAATCCGCTTTTGGTATGGTGCTCGCGCTGGAATATCAAAAGGGCGGGACTCAAAGGAAAAGCTTTTGTGCATACCGCCAACTTCTGGAATGTGGATGTTTCCGCTTTTAACGCGGTGGTTATCTATGGCATCCCCTACATCATGCCGAAGCTTGAAGAAAAATTGCGTCGCGAGCTTCGCCCCGGCGCGCGCGTCGTCGCTCATTCATTCCCGTTCCCCACGTGGCAACAGGTCGAGACGTATAAGAGGGTGTATTTGTATAAACAGATTTAAGATTAGAGTTGTAAGATTTAAGTAAGATAGGACTTATGCGTTTCGTACTTTTTTGTCATTCCCGCGGCGGAGCAGTAGCGCAGTAGTCGTAGACTAAGGCGGGAATCCAGTAGTAAGCCGTTCTTTGAGGGCATGAATTCCCATTTTCATGGGAATAACAGAAAGAGGGCTATAAACGGTAGGTTTGCCCACCGCGGTAGGCGACCGAGAGAGAAGCGATTTTCGCGCCGAAGGCGCAGGATTCTTTGAGCGATTTTCCTTCAAGAAGTTTGGCAATCATTCCCGCACGATAAGCATCTCCGGCGCCGGTGGCTTCCACCACTTTTTTCGCTTTCACCGCCTTGACTTTTGTCTCTGTCAGAAAATACTTACGATCGTATGTATTTTCTTGCCGACGTTCGTAGATGATACTGCCTTTTTCGCCGAGGGTTTCTATTACGGCGCGAAGACCGCGTGTGAGAAGTTTGTCGTGCGAGTAACCCAGAATTGTTTGTAGTTGTTTACACTCTACCTCATTACCGATGAAGATATCGGCGAGCGCGAGGGTTTCTTCAAGAAATTTTTTATCGTAAAAAATAGAAATCACCTGTCCGGGGTCAAAAATGATTGTAGTGTCTTTTCCGCACTTTTCGCGTGTCTCTTTCATATGACGCAGTATGCTCATACCGGTTCCTGCGGAGAAAATGGCAACCCCGATATTTTTGAAATCCTCTTTGGTGAGTGTTTCCGAGAGGGGAAGCGTGTGTACCTTTTCGTATGCATTCGGCTGGTACACGCCGATTTGCTGTCCGAGTTCGTCCGACATTCCGTAGAATGTGGCAGTCCAGCCCTTTTCATCCACCGCGACACGGCTGTCCACACCCGATTTTGTAAGATGTGTTTCAAACTCGCCTCTGAAATCTTTCCCCGCGAGCGAAAAAAGCATCGGCTTTTTACCGAGCAGACCAAGACCATAAGAAATATTTCCTCCCGTTCCACCAAAGAATGACTCCTTCGTCTTCGCGGTGAACATCAAATTCTGCCGGCCAAGTTTGCCGTCTTTCTCAACCAAAATCTCATCCTGGATTTTTCCATGGATGCCAAAAATCAAATCAAACGCGACAGAACCGACGACTAATGGGCGAAGACGCCCTAATTTCGAATTTCGAATCACGAATATCGAAAAATTGATAACACTATTTGAATCTAAGGTTTGTTAACAGAACTTCTCCTGCTAACCTTCTTTCGCGCAATGATTGACCTAAAGAGGGCTTATAGCGTGTCGCAATTCCAATAATTTTGTCGAAACTGATTTTTGCCACTTTTCTGTTTTCTATAAAGAAAATATATTTCACCTTTAGTGTCTTTGAATAGCATCTATAGAACTCCAGGTTTCTAGCTAGATAATCAAGTAAGATTTGATAGATCCCCTTCATTTTATCCTCCTGATTCTTTTTGTAGCCGCAACCAATCGCCCAGCAAATGACCGATGACCAGCTCTTTTTCTTTCCGCTCTTCATTTTTTCTGTTCTGTTAGTTAATGGAGCAATGGCTAATCCTGCAAAAGCAGAAGCAAATGCTCCGCAAATATACTTCGCTTCAATTAACAAAACCTGATTATGCCGCTCAACCTGCAAATCCCAGTTGGTTGCTGATTTCCCGAATCTTGGACGATGCTTTATTTTCCATTTTGCGCCTGACCTCCCAAAATTCAAGAAGTACTTTTCAAGTGGATTAACAACAAATTTTTCTTCCTTTGTCATAGAATTTCTAGATTTCGTATTTTTCGATATTCGAGATTTGGTATTCGCTATTCCTCTTAGGCGGTTCCTTCTTCCCACGACTCAAGATACTTCGCCTGCGCGGGGGTGAGGGTGTCAATTTTTACATCGAGGGATTTGAGTTTCTTTTCGGCTATCGCACGGTCAACGGCTTCGGGGATAACGTAGACTTTGTTTTCCAGTTTCCCTTTGTTGTCCAAAATGAACCGCGCGCCAAGTGCCTGATTGGCGAAACTCATATCCATAACGGAGGCAGGATGGCCTTCGGCGGTCGCGAGATTCACGAGGCGGCCTTCACCGAGGACATAGATTTTCTTTCCCCGTAAAGAGGCTCTGCCTTCACGGGGCGAGCCGTTTTTGAACGTGTATTCATCAACGAGTGGTCGGGGAGAGGCGGTGTGATGGGCCAGTGCCTTGAGCGATTTCAAATTTATTTCCACGTCAAAGTGTCCAGAGTTCGCGATGATGCAACCCTCTTTCATCGCTTCAAAGTGTGGCGTATCTAGCACATCACGGTTGCCGGTCAGCGTGCAGATGATATCTGCTCGTTTTGCCGCTTCTTTCATCGGCATCACGCGGAAGCCGTCCATCATCGCTTCAATGGCGCGAATGGGATTGATTTCAGTAACAATGACGCGGGCGCCAAGTCCTTCGGCTCGCTTCGCAAGTCCTTTGCCGCACCAACCGTAACCGGCAACGACGAAGGTGGTACCGGCGATGAGTTTGTTCGTGGCGCGGATAATGCCGTCTATCGTTGACTGTCCCGTGCCGTAGCGGTTATCAAACAGGTGCTTGGTTTGTGCTTCGTTGACAGCGAGGATAGGGAATTTGAGAGCCCCTTCTTTTGCCATCGCTTTAAGACGAATGACGCCGGTCGTGGTTTCTTCGGTTCCGCCGACAATCGTTTTGAGAAGGTCGGTGCGGTTTTTGTGGATTTCCGAAACGAGGTCTGCGCCGTCGTCCATGGTGAGGTGAGGCTTCAAGTCCAGCACGGCGTTCAAGTGTTTGAAATAAGTTTTGTTATCTTCGCCCTTGATAGCGAATGTTTCAATGCCGTATTCAAGCGCGAGGGCGGCGGCGACGTCATCTTGTGTGGAAAGGGGATTGGAGGCGCAGAGGCGGAGCGTCGCTCCGCCTGCCTTCAGCGCAAGCATTAGGTTCGCGGTCTCGGTCGTCACGTGAAGACACGCTCCGATGCGGATTCCCTTAAACGGCTTTTTCTTTGCGAACTCTTTCGCAAGCGAAGCGAGCACCGGCATGTCTTTCGCCGCCCATTCAATGCGGGATTTACCTTTTGATGCGAGCTTTTTGTCTTTAATATCGGACATGAAAGATTTAAGATTTATGATTAAAGATTTAAGTAGGACTCACACGTTTGAACATATTTTATCATTGCGAGGGTACTCCCGAAGTAATCCAGGCAGTGGCTTCCGGTTGTTTCTGGATTGCTTCCCGCCACGCAAGGCCTCGCGGTCGCAATGACAGAACAGACGCAAGACGCGAGTTTCGTAATTCCCAGTACTTTAGCTTTTTTTAAGCCCAAACGCAAATCCGCCCCGATATGCATCGGGGCGGGGTTTTAAAGCTCATTCTCCTACTGCGCTGTTGTCGCCGGTGCGGTATTCGTCGTAGCTGGTGCCGTCTTAATCGGAAGCTGTTGCCGTTGCGTCTGGATTTTTTGCTGTAGTTCAGCGCGTTGCGTCTGAATGTTGGTTTTTACCTCCTGCCGCTGTGTTTGGATATTTGTCTTTACTTCCTTTCGCTGTGTCTGAATATTCGTCCGGACCTCTTTCGCTTTTGTCTTTGCCGCGTCCACGCGAGCCTTTTCCGCGGTCTTAGCCGCATCCACGCGAGCCTTCACTTCCTTGCGAATCGTCTCAATTCTTGTCTTGTATTCGGCGCGTAATGCCTTAATACGCGTTTCCAGCTCTTGATTGAGCGCCTTAATTTTAAGTTCGGCCTCCTTCTGAATCTGGCCGGGAACGCCGGTCGCTCCCGTGGTCGGAGTAACAGATGTTACCGGAGTTACCACGGTAGGTGCCGCTGTGGTTACCGCCGTTTCCTGCGTTGTCGCCGTCGTCGTTTCTTGTGCCGAGGCGAGGCCCGCGATCGCGAGCAGAGCCACCAGTACGACACGTGTGAATGTCTTCATAGATATCGTTGTTATGTAATAATAAGTTCTGCGCTAGTATACCATGTGGATCAACCGTTAGTGAATATATGTACCTATCAAACCCTTCGCCGTGTTGATAGGAATGGAAAAACTGATGTTGCTTGAGCCGATAACGGTGGCGACATTCACGCCGATAACTTCTCCCGTGGTCGTGATGAGCGGACCACCGGAATTTCCCGGATTGATAGCCGCATCGGTCTGGATTACTCCCGCGAGCGTTTCTCGGCTCTGACCGGAACCCGCTTCAATGGTGCGATTCAGTCCCGAGATAATGCCAACCGAAACAGAATTGTTGTATTCACCAAGCGCGTTGCCGACCGCGACTACCGTTTGCCCGAGCTTCAAACCTCCGGAGTTTCCAAGAGGCGCGGGTTTGAACGGACCGCCTTCAATCTTAACCACCGCGAGGTCGTGCTCGCTGTCGCGGAAGACAACGCGTCCGTTTTTCTGGGTACCGTCAGCGAGAAGCGCAGTATAAGTTGCGTTTGGGTCCGATACAACGTGCCGGTTCGTAAGAATGTACCCGTCCGGAGAAACGATAAAACCCGTGCCCGCCCCGACTTTTTGATTCACCGTACCCTTTTGCCGGTACACGGGTACCTGATAATTAAAATTTCTGAAGAACGGGTCGTCACCGAACGGGTTCACGTATTCCACTTCAAGTTTCGGGACATCTTTGCTGACCACAATTGAAACGACTGATGGGGTGATATTCGCCACCGCGCCGGTAAGAAGTTCATCCTGCGATTTAGCGATGGCTTCTTTCCGATTCTGCAATTCTTTGAGCGAGAGGGCGGTCTCTACGCTCTCGCCCGAAAGTTTCTGGACGGCCGTTTGTAAAGAAGCGACCTGTAACGCGAGCAACCCTATCTTTTCATTAAGAGCGGCTTCTTTAATGGAAATATAACTTTGTATCTTAGCCTTAACTACATAGCCAATCTCGCCTAGGACACCAAGGAGAATAAGGCTTAAAATGATTCGCTTTATCTGAAGCTTTGTCATACGTTTAGTATACCCCCTGAAAACTAAAAATGTTATAGTTAGGACTTACGCGTTTGAGCGCATTTTGTCATTGCGAGGGTACTCCCGAAGCAACCCGGGCAGTGGCTTCCAGTTGTTTCTGGATTGCTTCGCTGCGCCCGCAATGACGCAAATGCGTAAATCCTTATGATGTCTCTACCCATGAAAAAGATTTGCGTTTTTTGCACTAAATCGGAAATTAAGAAACGGGTTGTCTACGAGGACGAATTGGTTTTTGCGTTTCCGACCTATATTCCTATTACCACGGGGCATATGCTCCTATGTCCTGTCCGTTGCGTTCCCGCGATAAGCGAACTTACCGCAGAAGAACTCCTCGCGCTCTTCGCGCTCCGTGAGCGGATTACTTCAGGGCTGAAACGTGCTTTTGGCGCGGAAGGATTCAACTGTGCGTGGAACGAGAACGAAGTCGCCGGACAGGATATCCCGCATCTCCATTTACACGTCGTGCCGAGAAAGAAAGGCGATACGGGCATTACCGAATATGAACCGAGAAAATTTCTTTATCGCCCCGGCTCGCGTGAGCCTTCGCCGGAAGAGGAACTGCAGGCGGTGAGCGAACTGGTTAAGAAAGCGTTGCAATGAAAAAGCTTTTTATTCAGAATCGCAAAGGACAGAAGTTATCGGTTCTCGTGGAGGGCGAAGAACGTCGCGGTCCGCTTGCGTTCATTATGCACGGGCTTGGCGGATGGAAAGAACAACCACATATACAAACGTTTGCGCAGGCGTTTCTTGATAACGGTTTTACCGTGGTTCGCTTTGATACGACCAACACGTTTGGCGAAAGCGAAGGGAAATATGAAGATGCCACCGTCACTAATTACTACAACGATTTTGAAGATGTTATTTCGTGGGCTAAAGAGCAGCCGTGGTACAAGGAGCCGTTTTGGCTCGCGGGACACAGCCTTGGCGGCATCTGTACCGCACTCTACGCGGAAAGGCACCCGGAAAGAGTGGCGGGGCTCGCTCCAATCTCAACCTGCATATCGGGGAAGTTGAGCGTAGAAACGAAAAAATACAAATCCATTCTTCAGCCATGGAAGGAGACAGGATGGTTTGAGTACAAAAGCGAAACAGTCTCCGGTCGCATCAAGCGACTCAAATGGTCGCACATGGTTGACCGGATGAAATACGACCTTCTTCCGGAAGCTAAGAAGCTCACTATGCCGGTACTCCTTATTGTGGGAGAATTAGACGACGGCACGCCACCGGAGCATCAGAAACTCCTTTTTGACGCGCTTCCGGGACCGAAGGAGTTGCATATCATTAAAGGCGCGAAGCATACGTTTATAGAGCCGGAGCATTTGACGGAGATTAAGGTATTATTCGATAGGTGGATTAAGAAATATGCCTAAAAGCAACTTATGGGAGGGGGTGAAAGGACCGTTTCCAAAGCCACTTGAAGTGAACGTGTTTGAGGGGATACAAGCCAATCTCCGAGAAGGATGTTTGTATGCTGAAGGCGAACTTGCGCGTTTTGAGGTAAGTAGGTTAAAAGATGATAACTTTGAGATGAGGGAACATGCCATGATTTGTTTGAAGGATTTTTCTGAATTCATGAACGTGCTTGAGACTTCCATATTCCATCCTGCGGACTTGGACAAAGTCTTGAAAGATAAATCGTTCTCTGCTCCGTTCGTAGCGGTAGTGAATGGAATCAGAAGCAATAATTTTATTGGCATATTTGAAAAAGAAAACATTGAGAGGAAGGCAGATAGTATATGGGGTAACCTTGATGAGATTTTCTTAGCTAAAGCGAAGGACTATCTTCTTAAAGCTGAAATATATTGCGCGGCAATTCATGGACAAAACTGAACTTAAAAGGAAATTAACACCGGAACAATACCACGTAACGCAAGAGAAGGGGACGGAGGTGCCGTTCACGGGGAAGTTTGTAAATCATCACGAAAAGGGAATGTATACCTGTGTCGTGTGTGGGAACCCGCTTTTCCCCTCCGATACGAAATTTGATTCCGGAACCGGCTGGCCGAGTTTTGATAAGGCGATTGCGGGAGCAGTTACGTTTAAGGAAGATATGGACTTGGGGATGAAAAGAACCGAAATCATCTGTACCAACTGCGGGGCGCATCTCGGCCATGTGTTTGATGACGGTCCGACGGATACGGGGAAACGGTACTGCGTGAATTCGGTTTGTCTTAATTTTGATAAAAAAGGGTAAGACAGAAAATAGATACGATCGTACCTATTTTCTGGCTTAAGAAATTCTATGCAAGATATTGTAGTAAAGGCGATGCTCATTGCACGGAGCAGAGATAAACTTCTCTTTAGCCGCGGGTTTGATACGGTGAAAGAAGAAGCATTCTTACGTCCGCTCGGCGGACACGTGGAGTTTGGCGAGACGGGAGCCGAAACTATCCGGCGCGAAATGCAAGAGGAAGTGGGCTGTGGCGCGCTGAATGTCCAGTTCGTGTCAGCGTTTGAAAATTTATTTACCTACAACGGCAAACAGGGACATGAAATTGTCTTAATGTATGAAGGGGAGCTCGCGGATGAGTCTCTCTATCGCAAAGAGCGATTTATGTTTATGGAAGGAGAGAGGGAAACGGAGGCGGGTTGGTACTCAAAAGCAGATGTTGAAGACGAAGGCATTCCTGTCTTTCCACCTTTTTCCTACTTTTAGCAAAGATACCACGGTCGTGGTATCTTTGCTAAAAATGAAGATCGCGGCTCCAATTAAGAGGACAGCCATCTGTGGATAACTTAAGGTGTCTCCCTTAGTGTGGCACTTTGTATTTTAGCACCAATCCACGGTCGTGGATTGGTGCTAAAAGATAAGATTCCTCTCAAATGCCACGTCAAGGGATACCTGTTGATAACTCACTTTGACAGGCGGAAAAAGGAGTTAGGACTTACGCAAATGACCCTTTTCTGTCATCCTCGCGAATGCGGGGATCCAGAATCTGGCTTATTTCCACGGTCTGGATTCCCGCCTACGCGGGAAT
>CAYHOU010000023.1:0-7848 GCA_964358195.1 uncultured Candidatus Saccharibacteria bacterium
ACAAAGCGGAGCACGGCCCCTTTGGAACTGGCATACGAAGTGAAGTTCGGAAGTGCTCCGTCTCCTCCACCCGCGAAAGCGATGATTTTACCGTGGCGACCGGTCTTTTTGAGGAGCGGAAGCGCATACTTCACCGAGAGCATCGTCCCGAAGAGATTGATTTTGATTGCCTCAAGCCAAGCCTCCGGATCACACCGTTCCACGGTACCAATTTCTCCGTACACACCTGCCGCGGTAACAAGGACGTCAAGAGAACCAATCTCTTGCTTCACGTAGTCCATGAGCTTTTGAACATCCCCTTTTTTTGAGACATCCGCCCGTATCGTGCGAGCTTTTCCGCAGAGAGCGAGAATTTCCCGCGCCGTTTTGGTAAGCGGCGAAAGAGATCTCCCGGAAAGGATAACCGAGAATCCATCTTGAGCTAGAGCGCGGGCGATGGTTTTACCGATAACGCCGCCGGCTCCGGTGATAAGTGCCGTTTTTTGCATAGGTTCTAGATAGTTATATGGTGAATGTGCGCGGTTTATTAACCAGTACCTGCGTACCGGCGGAATCAACGGAGAACGAAACCTCACGCATGCCTTCCTTCGCGAATACCTTTCTGACCGCACCCTGCTTCCCTTTCTTGCAGAACACCATAAAAAATCCTCCACCTCCCGCGCCTACTATTTTCCCGCCTAGTGCCCCCTCTTTTTTCGCTTTTTCATAGAGCGCGTCAAAATTATCGGTACTTATTTTTGCCGACATTTTCTTTTTTACATTCCAATGTTCATCAAGAAGCGCGCCGAACTTGTCAAGCTCTCCCGACTCAAATACTTGTAAAATGTTTCTGCCGATTCGCTTTATCGCGTGCTTCAGTTCCATCGCATCGGTCTTATTCGCGCGGAGATGTTTTTCCTGCTCTCTCAAAATCTCCGTACTTGACCTGCGTACGCCAGTATAAAAAAGAAGTGTTCGTTTCTCAAATTCGTTCTGCACACCCTTTGAGATGTCGGCGTTCGAAACGGTAACCGAACCGTTCTTGGCGATATCAAGCACGCAAAAGTTGCCGAATGAAGCAAGATAAAAATCTTGTTTGCCGTCGGGAAGTTTGAGGTCGCCCGTGGCGATGTCGTATGCTTCCTCAGCCAAATGTCTCCGTGATACATTTTCACCCTTGAGCGTATGGAGCGCGCTTAGAAGCCCCACCAGATAACTCGCGGAGCTACCCATCCCCGTACCGTCGGAAACGTCCGCTTTCGAGGAAATCTCTATCATGCGGTCAATACCAGTATGCGTGAGAGCGGCTCTGGCGAGGTTATGCCTCAAATCGTCAAGTTTCGCGACCTCTTCGCTTTCACGATACTTCACGCGGATGAGGTCGTCAGCCGGCGGACGAATGAGCCCGATATACATATAGAGGTTAATCGAAACGGCAAAAATAAAACCGCCGTGCTTTTCAAAGTACGCGGGTAAATCGGTTGAACCGCCACCAAGCGGGAGGCGGAATGGTGTTCTCGTTAAAATCATACCCTGTAGTTATATAGGACTTACGCATTTCGTACTTTTCTGTCATTCCCGCGGAGGCGGGAATCCAGTAGTAAGCCGTTCTGTAAGGCTCTGGATTCCCCTTTTCAGGGGAATGACACTGATTGCGTAAGTCCTATTATACAAGAAAAACCAACCTGCGGCAACTTCGCCTTCAGTAACTCTCCACACCTCCTGAAAAACTCTTAATTCACAATGTGGAATCTGGCCATGCCTGTCATTCCCGCGGAAGCAGGAATCCAGAAAAAGCGGCTCTGACACTGGATTCCCGCCTCCGCGGGAATGACAAGAGGTGTGGAGAGTTACCGCCTTCACGGGGTATCATTTATTTTCTATCCGCTCTGTAATGGTGTAGGGGGTTTTGTGATTGGTCTCAAAATACACGCGGAGCAATAATTCCGCGAGAAATCCCATCATAAAAGACAACATGCCGGCAAGAACGAGGAAAATCGCTAAAATCGGCAACGGCGTTTCGCCAAGATGCAAAATGCCCGCCAGTCTAAGATAAACCGCGACTACGGCCGAAATAACCCCAAAGCATCCGGAAATAACTCCAATCCCTCCGAAAAATATCAGTGGCCGTCCCGTCAGTCCGGTTAAGAACTTGATAGTCAGTAAGTCAAAGATATCTTTTATCGCCTTAAAAAAGTAGTGCTTGGAGACACCGAACCGCCGCGCGTGGTGACGCACGGGAATTTCCGCCACTTTCGCTCCGCGCATATAGAGGAGTGCCGGCAAAAAGACGTGCATCTCGCCGTAGAGATGAACCGGCTGAATCACTTCCCGACGGTATGCCTTAAGTGCGCAGGCGGAATCATGAAGATACAGTCCCGTCATCCGCGCCGTCAGCCAGTTCGCGAGGCGAGAGAGAATCCTCCGGCCGAGCGAGTCATGCCGCTCGTGTCTCCAGCCGGAAACAACATCGCACCCTTCCCTGATTTTGGCAACGAGGAGCGGAATGTCCTCTGGGTCGTTTTGTAAATCGGCATCTATCGTAATGATAATATCCCCCTTTGCATCATGAATACCCGCATCAAGCCCCGATGTCTGGCCGATATTGTACGCGAGCGACACAATATGTATCGGCGAAAGTTTTTTAAGTTCGCGAAGCGTATGATCAGTGGAGGCATTATTGACTCCGATAATTTCAAAAGGCTCGCCGAAGTTTTGCAACACGGCAAGGATCCGCCGATGCAGTTCGGCGACATTTTCTTCCTCGTTGTATGCTGGAAAAACAACGGATATGGTGTGTCTGGTTTGCATAGCACGTTCCCGAACAATCCGGGAATACAACCTATCTTCACTTGGAAATAGCAGAAGTCAATGCGTTTCTCCCCCGGTCACCGAATACCTAATCTTCTCTTTGCTCTGTCATACTTTTTACCGTGCGCCTGCTTGTTCTTTTTTGGCGCGGCACTCGGCTCATAATAGGTGCTTTCGTACCATGAAATGATGCGGCGAAGCCCTGTTTCAAGGTCCACTTTGGGGACATAGGCGAGTTCCTTTTTCGCCTTGGTTAAATCGGGGCATCTCCGGCTTGGTTCGTCTGCGGGATATTCTGGAGGATAGGGAATTTTCGCGACGATAAGTTTGCGCTTCAAGAGTTTCTCAAGCGCTTTCGCCAAATCAACCAAATTGGTTTCGCCTTCATGACTACCGATGTTGTAGACTTCCCCACTCTGTTTTGTGAGCAAGGTCTTTAAGAAACCGACAACTGCGTCTGTTATATAGCAGTAGCTTCTCGTCTGAAGACCGCTTCCGTGAATCGGAAGGGGTTTCCCCGCGAACGCGCACGAGAGGAATTGCGGAACCACGCGCCTGTCCTCCTGCTTCATTCCTGGACCGTACACGTTGAAAGGGCGCACGATGACGATAGGTACCTTATGAACCGAGTGATACACCATAGAGAGGGTTTCACCAAGACGTTTGCTTTCGTCATAACAGGCGCGCGGACCGGTGGAAGACACGTTACCTCGGTAGGTCTCTGGAGTCGGCACGAACTCGGGCGCAGGGTCTCCGTAAATCTCGCTAGAACTGAAGAAAAGAAATTTCTTTGATTTCTTTAAAAGAGCTAGTTTAAGCAGATTTTCCGTTCCAATGGTTGCGGTATGAATCGTCTCAAGCGGATATTTAATGTAGTACACGGGCGAAGCGATTCCCGCGAGATGAATGATGAAATCCACGGGCCCATCAATCTTGAGTGGCGAACAAATATCACCTTTGAGAAACGTAAAGTTTTGGTCGTTGATATCACCGAGCGGATTCTTGCGCGTCCCCGTCACGTAGTTATCAAGCGTTATCACCTTGCACGGTTTTTTGAACTCCGTGCTATTGAGCCGTGCGAGTACGGCGAGAAAATAGCTTCCCAAAAAGCCAGAGCCGCCGGAAATGAGGATGGTTTTCCCTTCAAGCGCTCCGATTTCTTTCCGAAGCGCCGTGGCAATGGTTTCAATATCTTCTGTGACGATGGAGGACATACTGTATTTAAATTCGAAATTCGAATATCTATATTCACTGTGAGTTACGAAATTCTTCACTGCGTCTCTTTTGTCATTGCGAGCGTAGCGAAGCAATCCAGAAACAACCGAGAGGCACTGCCTGGATTGCTTTGGGCTTCGCCTTCGCAATGACGGAACAGAGGGTTTCGCAATTCACAGATATTCGTATTTCGTGCTTATTTTATAATGCGTGGTACAGGAACGGGGATAATAAACTTGCCTCCTCCTTTCCTAAATGCTTCATTTTTCGCGATAATGGAAGGAGCGAAATTCCACGCGAGAATGAGGAGGTAATCGGGAGGGCTATCAACAAGCAACGTGGAAGAAATAACCGGTATCCGCTTTCCCGGAGTGTGTCTTCCCTGTTTATGCGGACTGTCGTCAACGATGTAATCAAGCAGTTCGGTCCCGATGGAAAAAAAGTTGAGTAGCGTATTCCCTTTCGCGGGAGCGCCGTACCCCGCGATGCGCTTCCCGCTCCTCTTTAAACCAGTGAGCAGGGAAAGAAGTTTCGCGCGATTTTCCAAAATGCGAAGTTCATACTCACGATATACTTTTTCTTCACGGAGTCCTCTCAATTTTTCAAGGGCAATGAGTTCTTGCGTAGCCACGGAAGGCGTGCCGGTGGCGCTCTTCTTTTTTACGAAGACGCGGAGTGACCCGCCGTGAGAGGCCACCCTCTCCACGTCAACGATTTTCATACCCACGCCCTCAAAGAAGCGCGAAAGCGCGGATACACTGAAATACGAAAGGTGTTCGTGATAGACGGTGTCAAACAAATTTTTATCCAAAAAATCCACGAGGTACGGCACTTCAACGATAAACACACCCTCTCTCTTGAGAAGAGTTTTTACGCCTTGCGCAACCGCGTGAATGTCGTCAATGTGCGCGAACACATTCGTGGCGGTAACGACATCGGCTTGTCCGTACTTTTTGATAAGTTTCTTTGCCATGAGTGGAGTGAAGAATTCCGATACGGTCGGAATGCCGGCCTTTCTCGCGAGGCCGGCGATACGTGTATCCGGCTCAACGCCGAGCACGCGCGCGCCAAGCTTTTTAAATGGTTTGAGAAGTATGCCATCGTTTGAACCTATGTCCACGACAAAAGATTTTTGGGAGAGGTTGAAACGAGCGAATACAGTTGTGGCAAATGCGTCAAAGTGCGCGACAAAAACCGGAGAAGTTGATGAGACGTACACATACTCCTTAAAAAGTATGCGGGGGTCCACAACATCCGCGAGCTGTACAAGACCGCAGTCCGTACAGAGATTGACGTCAAGCGGGTAATAAGATTCGGAACGGGAGAGTTCGTCCGTTTTAAGGAAAGCGTTCGCGGGAGGCGTAGGTCCGAACGAAAGAACACGGCTAAGGTTTTTTCCCTTGCAGATTCTGCAGGTTGATTTGTGGGTTGTCTCCGTGCTCATAGCTCTCCTGTTATGCAACTGTTTTGGTGTGTGCGGTACGCCGGAAAATCTTGGACGGAAATCCTATCTTGGCGGAGATATACTGCATAAGAACGCCAAACGTGAGCAGAGCATAGACGACTGAACGGCGGAGATTGATGGAGGTATGTTCGCCCGAGTAATCGCATCTCACGGGTATTTCACCCACGCGGAGTTTCGCGAACGCGGCCTTGGCAATAATCTGGAAACTAAACAAATGGTCGTCGCTTGTGTTCGTGAGGCCGACCGTTTCAATAAGACGCCGCGAGTAAACACGGAATCCTTGATGGAATTCGGAAAGCGGAATCCGGAGCACAAGCCGGTCTATGAAGCTCATGCCGATATTTGCCGAGTACCGTGCGAGCGACATCTTGTCTCGGAGTGGTTGGAGTATGTCCGTGAATCGCGAACCGAGGAGGAAATCGTAATTCCCCGTCTTTATTTTCGCGATGGCATCGGGAATATTTGACGGGTCGTACTGTCCATCGCCGTGAATTTCTATCATATAGTCGGCACCGAGTTCTAGAGCTTTCCGTATCGCGTATTTGATATTTCCGCCATACCCTGAATGCGGATGCGTACACGCGTTCGCGGGAAGCGTTTTCGCGACCGCGAACGTATCGTCCGTTGACCCGTCGTCAACCACGATGATATCATCAAAGTATTCCTTGGGAACCTGGTCGTATGCTTTCTTGAGAAGATGCGCGCAATTATAGGCGGGAATCATCCCTATGATTTTAGGTTTTCCGTCCGAAAATGACATTCGCTGATTATAGAGTCTCGGCCTTGAAAAGTAAAACCGACGAATTGGTACCCCAATTCGTCGTCCCCGCGACGAAGTGCGAAGCTACGAAGTAGTCGCAGACTAAAGCGGGGATCCAGATTTTTTTGTATCGGACTGGATTCCCTGTAGTCTACGACTACTCCGCTGCTGCTCCGCCGCGGGAATGACAAAAACACATCATGCCCCGAAAACTCTTTTACATTTTTTTCATTGCCGTGCTTGTACGCGTGCTTTTTTTTGTGGCCGCCTATACCGCGACAGACCAATCGTCCCCTTCAGTTATGCCTTATTTGGACGGGTATTATGAAATTGCACAAAACTTGCTCGCCGGCAATGGGTTTTCTAAAGAAATACATCCTCCGTTTGTTCCCGATTCGGTGCGAACTCCACTTTACCCACTTTTCATCGCGGGGCTTGTTTTTGTTTTTGAAAGCTACTATGCGGTTCTTATCGCGCAGATTCTTTTCGCGAGCCTCATTCCTCTTCTTGCCTACCGTATCGCACGGCAACTGTTGCCGGGACGGGAGCGGTTGGCGAACATCGTCGCGCTGATACTTGTCTTTGAACCGCTCACGGTCCACTTGTCCGTGACGCTTATGAGCGAGGCTTTCTTTTCCGTTCTGTTCCTTGGTGGTATCACTTTTTTCTTAGATTATATGAGTGAGCAACGAAAACATCTCCTTGTGTATACCGCCGTCCTCCTTGCTCTCGCCACGCTTGCCCGACCAACGATTCAATTTCTTCCTCTGCTTTGTATCGCTGTTATATTTTTTATTTATCGGAAAGACATTTTGACTGCTATCGGGCATTCTTGCATCGTTGTAGGTGTTTTTCTCTTGATACTCGCTCCATGGAGCGCGCGGAACTTTGTGCGTTTCGGGAACCCCGCGCTTTCGGTCCAATACGCGAGTGTGCCTTACGACTATCTTGTACCCTCAACGATTGCACTTGAAAGACACATTGGATTCCTGGAGGCGCAACAGGAGTTTAACGCGAGGGAAGGATTACGAAATGGCGTGGGAGATATAGACCTCGCGAACGCAAGCGAGTACAAAAAGCGCATTATGCCATTACTTCTCGCACATCCAATAGGTCTCGTAAAATCCGTTGCCGTGACTGCGCTCACGTTCTTCACCCACGATGGCTATATGGATGTTGTATACCGACTTGGAGTTACCCCTATTATCCCTTTGGAGCACCCGGCGTTCACGATGCTCTGGGAATCTCCCGCGAAGGCCTTTGCGTTTATAACACCGTTTCTAAAAAGTCCCGTCCTTTTCGTAATTGTCGGGCGCGTTCTATGGATGCTTATCTCCCTTTTCTTCATCATTGGCGTTCTGTACTATCTCCGCCCGAAAGAAAACCGCGCGAAGGGAATTTTCATACTTCTGCTCATCGCCTATTTTGTGCTCACCACTGTGGCGGTCGGCCTTGCCGTAAACGCACGATTCCGCGTGCCGGTAAATGCGCTTATTCTCACTTTTGCGGTATATGGCGCTGTGTGGATTGCAGAAAATATCAGAAAGCGTTTTCAACAGCAAGGTAACTCTCCACACCTCCTGAAAAACTCTTAATTCACAATGTGGAATCTGGCCAT
>CAYHOU010000023.1:7948-8151 GCA_964358195.1 uncultured Candidatus Saccharibacteria bacterium
GCTCTGACACTGGATTCCCGCCTCCGCGGGAATGACAAGAGGTGTGGAGAGTTACACAGCAAGGCATTGACATAGCAGGATAGATATGGTTGTATCATAGTGGCTGTTCCTTTCAAAGACGGCTCAATAAGGCCTGCAAAGATGTGGAAATGTTCCTTGTTGTTTGATTAAACAATCTTCCGAAAGGAATGTTGTGCCAAAAT
>CAYHOU010000024.1:0-7910 GCA_964358195.1 uncultured Candidatus Saccharibacteria bacterium
ATGCGCAAGTCCTAGAGATAAGAAAAAGTTGCAGGATTTTAAGGGTATGGTAGGGTATTCTCGTCCCAGTAGTACATAGGGGGACAACAGCTGATAATCCGGAACGAAAGACCCATGGCTAAGGTCCATGTAAGTCAAGAATCGGTCCACCTGTTGGGCTCTGAAAAGACAGGGTTTTTACTCTGTCGGAGATACCGGTCAGCCTTCGGGCAGACTCCTCTCCAACACCTCTGGGTAGGCGCTCGGTACGCAATTGCAGTCAATTGTCGTAACGAGCGCCATTTTTTTATATCAATCAAAATGCTAGAATTGCCATATGATTGTTGAAGAGCTTAAGAAAGCCATATCGGAAGCGGTTAAAACACTTGGTATAGAGACACCAAAAGTGGAGCTGGAACATCCAGCCGAACTTTCGCATGGGGATTTTTCAACCAACATTGCTCTGGCATACGCGAAGGAATTGAAAATGAAGCCGAGGGAACTCGCGGAGAAGCTCCACCAAGGTCTGACCTTATGCCAGGAGAAAGGTCAGAACTTGGTGGAGCGGGTTGAGATAGCGGGGCCAGGATTCATTAACTTTTATCTCACGAAAGAGTTTTTTGCGGAGGAGGTAAAGAAAGTCGGTGAAGATTTCGGTAAGAATAGAAATTTGGAAGGAAAGAAAATAATGGTTGAATACACCGACCCGAATCCGTTCAAGGAATTCCATATCGGGCATTTAATGAGTAACGCGATTGGCGAATCGGTCGCGCGGGTTTTGGAATATAACGGGGCGAACGTGCTTCGGGCCTGCTGGCAGGGAGATGTGGGGCGACACGTAGCGAAGGCATTAGCAGGATATACACTGCCGATGTTTGAGCAGCAGTTTGTGGAATATGAGAAATTCGGTGCGCCGTTGCAAAAAAAAGCTCATTTACTTGGGCAAATGTATGCATATGGCGATATGAATGACCGTCCAAAGGAGGAAGGTGGAATAAGGGAAATGATAGATTATCTAAACAAAGCGATTTATTCTGGCAATTTAAACGACCAACAAAAGTATGTCTATGACAACGGGCGTAAGTGGAGTCTCGACCATTTTGAGGAAATCTATAAAGTGCTCGGCACGAAGTTTGACTACTACTTCTTTGAGGGCAAAGAAGGGCGAGAAGGCCAGCCACTGGTGAAAGAAGCGTTGAAAAAGGGGATTTTTGAAACAGGTGAAGGCGGGGCAATCGTTTACAAAGGAGAGAAAAAAGGACTGCATACCCGCGTATTTATAAACTCGCAAGGGCTTCCGACCTACGAGGCAAAGGAGCTTGGCCTAAACAAAGCAAAGTTTGAAAAGGAGCCGAATATTGAGACGTCCATCATCATTACCGCAAACGAGCAAAGCGACTATTTCAAGGTCGTGCTTGCGGCAATGGCAGAAGTGTTACCCGAAATTGCAAGACGCACCAAACACCTCGCCCACGGTATGCTTCGTATGACAACGGGCAAGATGTCATCGAGGAAGGGGAATGTGATTACCGGCGAAGGGCTGATCGCGCAGGTGAAGGAATTGGTGATGGAGAAAATTAAAGAACCCGCCTCCGCTCAAAGCTCCGGCGAGGCGAGGCGGGAAATGTCCGACGTGGAAAAAGAAACGCTTGCAGAAATTGTGGCGATTGGAGCCATAAAGTATTCCATTCTCCGGCAAGCCATCGGCGGAGACATTATTTTTGACTTTGAGAAATCCATTTCGTTTGAAGGTGACTCGGGACCGTACTTGCAGTATTCGTACGTACGGGCGAAGTCGGTATTGGCAAAAGCGAAGTCTCTCAAGGTTCAACCTTGGGACGGGAAAAAGGTTGAACTTTGGGAGACAACCGTTCTCGAAAAACTACTCGTCCGGTTTCCCGAAGTGGTAGAGCGGGCGGGGAATGAATATCAGCCACACTACATCACGACCTATCTCACCGAGCTCGCGGGTGTTTTCAATAGTTGGTACGCGGGCGGGAAAATTGTTGATGCCGAAGACCCCGCGTCTCCCTACAAAATCGCGCTGACGGAAGCATTTGCCATTACGATGAAAAACGGGTTGTGGCTCCTCGGTATCAAGGTGCCGGAAAGAATGTAAAAATGAACCGACCCTTATCACAGGTCGGTCAATCGCGCTCTATCAGCAGACAATTTTCTTGAAACGGAGCCGGAAGAGGATCTGTTCCTTTTCGTTGCCACACTCGTCCGTCTTCTGCGGTGACGAATGTATATCCGTTAAGACGGCCGTACACTCCCGGACTGCTTTTGTCCCGCTCCTTTGTGGGGGTGAATCCAAGTGCGCGCAGTACCGCAGCAAACGGATAGGTTTTGTGCATATTTTGTTCTTTGAACTGTACGCTATCAAATAGCCACCGGCACTTCAAGTGCTTTAGGTTTAATTTCAAAACTCGGCGCAGAAGTGCTAGAATCCATGGTGTAAGGGGATTCCGGCACTTTTTTTATTACTACCACACCGGACAACACCTCAATCTCTTCGCACCCCTTCGCCTCGCAGATTCGGCACTTCCCCTCTGAAGAGGGGCAGGGGGGAGGAAGAAAGAAAAGAACATGACCGACGAAACAGAGCCTCAAAAATCAAAGACCGCTGAGCGCGAGGAACAAATCCTCGCTTTTTGGCAAAGGGACAATACATTCAGAAAGACTCTGGAGAAGAAATCTCCAAAGGGCGATTTCGTATTTTATGACGGTCCGCCATTTGCGACAGGGTTCCCGCACTATGGACATATTCTCGCGGGAACGATTAAAGACGTCATCCCGCGATGGAAGACGATGCAAGGTTACCGCGTCCCAAGGAGATGGGGCTGGGATTGCCACGGTCTTCCGGTGGAAAACGAAGTTGAAAAAGAACTCGGCTTCAAGTCCAAAAAAGATATTGAAAATTACGGCATTGAGAAGTTTAACGCGAAAGCGAAAGAAGCCGTGATGCGCTACTCCAACGATTGGCGTCGCATTATCCCGCGGATGGGGAGGTGGGTGGATATGGACAACGACTACCGCACAATGGCCCCGTCCTACACCGAAAGCGTCTGGTGGATTTTCAAAACATTGCACGACAAAGGACTCATCTCGCAGGGATTTAAGTCAATGCATCTGTGTCCGCGGTGCGAAACCACACTTTCCAATTTTGAAGTGACGCAGGGGTACAAAGAACTGACCGACACATCGGTTTACGTGAAGTTCAGACTTCTTTCGCAAGCGAACACATTCTTTGTCGCGTGGACGACGACGCCGTGGACGCTTCCGGGGAATGCCGCGCTTGCGGTGCATCCCGAACGGGACTACACGTTCGTGGAAATCACCGCCTCAAACGCCAAAGAAATCCCCGTAGGCGATACGTTTATTGTCGGAGCGAAGGAAGAAATTCTGAAAAGGGTATTCTCCGACCCAGACGGATCCGCCTCTCGCGGAGGGCAAGAAGCGTTTGAGTTTGACTCCGCGTCCCGTGTCGGTACGTTTATGTGGAAAGGGGAGGAAGTCGCGTTTTCCGCGAAGAAGGGAGTGAAAGGGAAAGAATTAATCGGCCAATCGTATGAACCGCTTTTTGGTTACTATTCGAATCCGACAAGGTTCAACCTTTCTCCCGATTTAAGGTTGAACCTTGAAAGAGGATGGCGGGTATATGGTGGTGAGTTCGTCACGGAAGAAGACGGAACCGGACTGGTGCATATCGCGCCGGCGTTCGGCGAGGACGATTACCAACTTGCGGTGAAAGAAAAACTTCCGTTCATCCAGCATGTCGGGACAGACGGGGCAATGCGTCCGGAAGTAACCGATTTCGCGGGCTTACAAGCGAAGCCAAAAGGAAACCCTAAGGAAACCGATGAGAAAATCGCGGGCAGGCTTGAAGTGCAAGGGAAACTCCTGAAGCGTCTCCCGTTCACGCATCCGTATCCGCATTGCTGGCGTTGCGACACTCCGCTTCTCAATTACGCCGCGCCGTCATGGTTTGTGAAGGTGAGTGAGATGCGCGACAAACTGACGGAAGCGAACAAAGGCATTCGCTGGTTGCCGAAAGAAGTGGGGGAATACCGATTTGGGAACTGGCTTGCCGATGCGAAAGACTGGGCGATTTCACGCTCGCGTTTTTGGGGCGCGCCGATACCTGTGTGGGGGTGCGAACGGTGCAAGACCTATATGGTGCTTGGCTCTATGGACGACCTCCGGAAAAAGGGAGCCGAGAATATCACGAAAATTATTCTCATCCGCCACGGTGAAAGCAAAAAGAACGTTCAGCATATTTTGGACGATTCACCGCGAGGGTTCCCGCTGACCCACGAGGGGAAAAAACGCGCGAAAGAAGCCGCTGCCTCTGTAAAAGCGCAAGGAACGGTAGACGCCGTGTATTCTTCTCCAGTAGAGCGAGCTGTGGAAACGGCGCGTATTATCGGCAAGGCGGTCGGAAAAGAAGTGAAGGTGGAGGAGCGGTTCCGTGAAGTGGATAGTGGGGCGTGGGACGGCTTGAAGGAAGGAGACCCCAAACTTGAAACAGAACGCGGCGCGTATCGCGCACTTCCACCGGAGGTGAATTATATAACAAAACGAGGCGGGACCGGCGAAAGCTGGGAAGAGGTGGAGAGGCGCATGGCTGAAGGACTCAAGAGTATTTTACAAAAACATACAGGCGAAACCATTGTTATTGTTTCTCACGAAGGTCCAATGGTGTATTTTCTGAAGGCCATCGGGAATCTCTCGCTTCTTGAAAGCGATTCGTATTTCCGCGAAGCGCGGTTTGAAGCGTACGCGCGTCCCATCACCCTGTACGTGAAAGCGGAAACCGGAAAAGAGTTTGATATGCACCGGCCGTTCATAGACGACCTCGCGCTTACATGCGAGACATGCGCCAAAGAAACCGGCACCGGACGGGGACTCATGCGCCGCGTACCCGAAGTATTTGACTGCTGGTTTGAGTCGGGAGCGATGCCGTACGGACAGGCACATTACCCGTTTGATAAAGCGGAGCGAGGTTCGGTAGGAGACCTCTTTGACCCCGTCGGCAGTTTCTGGCGCAAACCTTCGGGATTTCCGGCACACTTTATCGCTGAAGGACTGGACCAGACGAGGGGGTGGTTCTATTCAATGCTCGTACTCGGACTTGGTTTGTTCGGCAAGTCGCCCTATTTGGCGTCGGTAGTGAACGGCATTATTTTGGCGGAGAATGGCGCGAAAATGTCCAAGCGCCTCAAAAACTACCCTGACCCGCTTGAAATCGTGGAGAAATATGGAGCCGACAGCCTGCGATATTATCTCCTTTCCTCGCCCGTGGTGCGCGGTGAAGACCTGCGTTTTTCCGAAAAAGGCGTGGATGAAGTAACCAAGAAAGTATTCGGACGCCTTGATAATGTGCTTCAGTTTTATCTGCTCTACGCGGATTCTTCCCTAAAAGCTAAAAGCTATAAGCTAACAGCTACTCACGTCCTTGACCGATGGATTCTGGCAAAGTTGAATCAACTGATTGCGGATGTGACGAAAGCTTTGGAAAACTACGAATTGGACAAAGCGGCGCGTCCGATAGGGGAGTTTGTAGACGACCTTTCCACATGGTACCTGCGCCGTTCGCGCGAGCGCATTAAGTCGGACGTGCTGGAGGAAAAGGAGGCCGCTTTGGGAACTTTGGGATTTGTGCTTTGTGAACTGTCTAAACTCATGGCTCCTTTCACTCCGTTCTTTGGTGAATATTTATTCCAAACGATACAGCACCCCTCCTCTCCTCCTCCCCTCTTAAGAGGGGAGGAAGGGTGGGGTGGAAGTGTACATCTCGAGCAGTGGCCGAGCGCAGAAAGAGCCGATGAGAAGGTTCTCAAAGAAATGGAAGAAGTGCGGAAAATCGTGTCGCTCGCTCTTGAAGCTCGGGCGAAAGTGAATATAAAAGTACGACAACCCCTTGCCTCGCTTCGTATCCTAAATCATAAATCCGAAATCATAAATCATAAATCACTTCTTGCCTTGATTCAGGATGAAGTGAATGTAAAGGAGATAGTGATTGACCCGACTATTGCAACTGAAGTGGAACTCGACACCACGATGACTCCCGAACTCAAAGAAGAGGGAATGTTCCGTGAACTTGTCCGGTCTGTGCAGGAAATGCGTAAAACGCATGGACTCAAAGCTGGAGAACCGGCGACGCTTGTCATTGGCGCACAAGGTCCTTCACGACGTTTTATTGAACAACGCGAGCAGGAACTTTCCCGCATCGCCTCGCTCAAGAGTATTGTTATTCAGGACTCAATTCAGGGCGAGTCTTTCCAAGCCGGTGAACTTTCGGTCCAGCTTTCGCTTACTAAGGAGTAGTCTTTTCTGATTCTCCCTTTTCTAAAGGGAGCACTGCTTTCTTAAGCAGGAGGGATTTATCCCCCTTAATAAAGGGGGTGAGGGGGTTGTGTAAATCCTCCGCCCTCGCGGACTCTGACACCTCCTTTAACAAAGGAGGAATTAAAGCCCGTATGCTAAAATGCTTACTATGCCTAGAGTCTTTCTTATCCACGGCTGGGACGGGAGACCGGATAATCACTGGTTTCCGTATCTTTCGCTTGAACTGAAAGCGAATGGTTTTGAAGTAAACGCTCCGCAGATGCCGAACGCGGGAGAACCGAAGGTGAAAGAGTGGTTGTCGTTTTTAAAAGACTACGTCGGAAAACCAGACAATGATACCTATTTTATCGGACACAGTTTGGGGTGTATCACCGTAGCAAGGTATTTAGAAAGTCTTTCAGGCACCCCCTCTGCCTTCGGCATCTCCCCCTCTAAAGAGGTGGAGAGGAAGAAAGAGAAAAGCAAAGTTGGCGGATGCGTGTTTGTGGCGGGATTTTCTGGACGTATCAATGTACCGGAAATTAAAGAGTTCTATGAACTGCCGTTTGACGCGGAAAAAGCAAAAACGCATTGCGACAAATTCGTGATGATTTTTTCGGATAACGACCGGTACGTACCTATGGAGAAGTCGCTTGAGATGGCGAGGGAGCTTGGTGCGAAGACGATTCTTGAACGGGGGAAGGGACACTTTACCGCCAAGGACGGGGTGAGTGCATTGCCAGTGGCTTTTACTGCCTTATTACGCATTTCCGAAGATTAATATCGAATATCTAATTTCGAATTTCGAAAAATAGCGAATTTTTAGATATTAAATTATTTTAACTTTTTCGATATTAGGTATTCGAGATTCAATATTTTATTATGAGTTATCACTTATATCACACTCCCGCTTTCGTCCTCGGCTCCGTCCCCCGAGGAGAGGGAAGTAAACTGGTTTCGCTCTTTACTCGCGAGCTTGGGTTTCTTACCGCTACCGCCCAAAGCGCTCGCGAAGAACGTTCCAAACTGCGCTACGGCTTGCAGGATTTTTCGTATTCGGACACCACGCTCGTCCGAGGCAAAGAATTCTGGCGCCTCACACGAGCGGAATGCGTTTCTAATATAGTTGAAGAACTTCACGGTTCCAGGAGCGCGTCTTTGATGCTCGGGCGGATATTCGCGCTTCTCCGCCGGCTCCTCGCGGGGGAAGAGAAGAATGAACCCCTTTTTCTCTCTATCGTGGAAGGACTTCGGTTTGTCGCCGAATCGGGCAACAAACAGTCGATAGAGGGAGTTGAAATCGTGTTGGTGCTCCGCATACTCTATTTTCTCGGATATCTCGCTCCGCGCGGGGAGTTTGACTCTTTCCTCACGCACGCGGAACTGTGGGACGGGGCGGTTATTTCCAAAGCGCTCCTGTTTCGAGCGTTAGCGATATCGGAAATCAATCATTCGTTGCAACAGACGCAGTTGTAAATACCGAATTTCGAATACCTAATATCTAAAAATATCGAATACCGAATAGAGGAAGAATAAGATTTTACGTTCTGATTCTTTGCTAAATATTTTTTGTTTTTCGAGATTCGAAATTAGATATTCGA
>CAYHOU010000025.1:0-6421 GCA_964358195.1 uncultured Candidatus Saccharibacteria bacterium
GGAATAAAAGCTGGTGTTTGCCTCGCGTATGAGTTCCAGACCTCGCCGAATTCCCGTTTTGCGTCAGCTTCTTCTTTCCGCGCAAGCCGAATATACACGAAGACAAGAATCGGGAACATAATGAGCGTCAGGAGCGTCGGCCACTGGAACAGGAATCCGAGCATGATGAGTACAAACGCGACATATTGCGGATGACGGATGCGCGCATACGGACCCGTTGTTGCCAATGTGCGGTCACGCCTTGCTTGATACAGAACCTTCCATGCATCAGCAAGCAGAATAAATCCATACCCGATAAGTATATAACTGACGATATGGAACGGCCCAAAATGCGGGTCGCCGCCCCAGCCGAACAAATCTTCCAGAAGATGCCCCGAGTTGTGGGAAAGCAGGTCAATGCCGGGAATCTTTTCCGCAAGCCAGCCGGAGAGCAGGTAGATCGTCAACGGGAATCCATACATTTCAACAAACAGCGCGACGATAAACGCGGAGAACGCCCCTAAAGAACTCCAATCCAATCGGGTTTTCGGCTTGGTGAGACTCCACGCGAGTCCGACGACGAAGAGCGAAGCGATAATCACAAGCGGCCAGAGGCCGTACGCGTTTTCCATCCCGTTAGAAGCAGGTCGCGGTCAGCGAACCCTGTTTAATGATTATTGCTAAAATCTTTCGACTTGTTTCCATATTAACTAGGACTTACGCAATTCAGTGTCATTCCCCTGAAAAGGGGAATCCAGAGCCTTACAGAACGGCTTATTACTGGATTCCCGCCTCCGCGGGAATGACAGAAAAGTGCGAAGTGCGTAGGTCCTATTAACTATATTACCGATATTGAAACCGTGACCGCGGCTTATAACGGGATCCATAGTAGTTGAATGTTAATGGCAACAGCCGCCGTGTTTGTCTTCTTTGTGTTCGTCCTTTCCCTCTGGTTTGTCCAAAGCGGTAGTAGAGGTCTCTTCCGTATCATCGTCTTTATGTCCTCCGTGTCCCTTGAACATCATAGTAAGGTGCGCGATTATCATACCGCCGATTAAAATTGGCCAAAGGTATCCACTTCCCGACAACTGCCCTCCGGCGAAAAGCAAAATAGCGACCGGTACGAGGCAACAGACGAGCATCATCCACATCATTCCCGAGTCCTTCTTGTTGTTATGATTATGCATAATGTTTTAATTACGGTTATATCCCACAGCCGCTTCCGCTGTTTTGCCGTGTCGGAGCTACCACCGGCGCGGCACCGCCAACGGCGCAACCACTGCCACCTCCGGAACTTGCGGGGGTACTCACTTGCGCCGCGATGCGAGCGTATCCTTGCGCACTGGAATACTGTATACCGAGCATTTCCTGCGGGTTAACATCTTTCCACGCGACTCCTTTGCCCTTCATATAGGTCGCGAGCGTAAGGTACGTATCGGGGAACCAATACGAATTAACCGTGAGGGCGGCCTCCCACATCTCCTGTTCTCCTACCCCCTGCGAGGCCATAAGTTCCAAAAGGCCAAGCATAGCCATACCATGATTGCAGTCGGGAAAGTGAACAGAATTACCACAGCAAGGGCGATAGATGCCGCGGGACACCTTATCCACGAGAGCTTGCTGTTCAGTGGTAAGCGTAAAGAAGAGATGTCTGCTGTAATGGTCCATCGGACTCCCCACCGCCATCGTCCACCCGCCCGTTGAAGCGAACCCTCCGGCTCCGCCGTAGGCGGGGTTTTGCATCTCGCCGGAATCCAAGACAGGATTCTTGCTTGCAAGACCGAGAGCCCAGAATAAGTTAAGAAGGTATCCAGCGTTATCCTTGGTAATCTTCAGTTTCTCCTTGTTATTTCCAGACAATAGACTTTTATACTCATCGGTGAATTGTCCGCGCTCGGAGTACAATTGCTTGAACCGCTCCGCGTTAATCGCTCCCACGCTGGAAAGTTTGGCGCCAAGGTCGCCCCAGACAACGGGTAAGAGAACCCCCGAAGATGGCAGCACTGCCTCTTCTTCGGGCGAGAGGGTGCCGGCGTCGGGTGCCGAAACCGTTTCCGCTTGTGAGGCGAGTTCTTGCTCCCGTACTGGGCCTGACGTGTACATCCAGGCAAACGAGAGCAGTGCCGCGCCAAGCACGATGGCGACCGGTACCGAGAGAGGACCGTCCTTGCGGTGTTTTTGATTTGTTTCTGGTTCCATAAAGATTAGATGAAGAAAATTAAGATGCCAATACCAATCATCGCGAGTCCCGCCCAGAGCTTTACTCCCCGCATGTTCGCATGTTTCCATTCCTGCACTTTATCCACCAGCACTTTGTCGGCGGAAATGAGAAGGACGGCAACGAGCGGTATGATGAGCACAAGGTTATAAAACAGCAAATACCCGAATCCAGAGAAATAGGTAACTTGGTCGCGCAGGAGTCCGATAACCATAAGGTATGGACCTCCCATACAGGGAAACTGGCAAATGCCGACGAGGAGGCCGAGTCCGAATGCCGCAGGGAGCGACGTCCTTTCCATAAGTTTTCCCATTGCGGTGTGCGCGACTGTCGGAATTTTTAACCTAATCGGAACGCGTGGAAAGAAGCGATTTATAAGATTAATGAGTCCGAAGATAATGAGGAGCGTTGCTCCGAGTTTCCCCATAAAATGTGGAGTGTTGAAGAGATGCAGTACCTGGAGAATTCCGAGTCCGATTAGGAAATATGCCGAGAAGATACCGGCAATGTAGAGACCGCCAATCTGAAGTATTTTTCTGCGGGTCATCTGGATTCCGAAGAGAAACGCAATCGTGATAAGGAGAATGGAGAACGAGCAAGGATGCACGCTGTCAAGGAGCGACGAGAAGAAGACAAGCGGGAGAAGCCACGTCCCTTTATCGCTCACGTCCCAAAGGAACGTTGAGAATCCGGGGCTATACTTCAGAATAATAACCGCTAAAATCGCGGTAAGCACAACTCCTATGGTGATGATGAGTTTTTTGTTTGGATGCATGGGTTATGGCGTTACCAGAGCTTTTATTTCCAGCTGAATCTTCCCGCCGTTTGAATCTTCAAGGAAGACGAGTCGGTCAATTTGTCCGACGCCAGCCGGGCCGTGCGCGTTCGGGTCATAAACCACACGGATAATTCGGTTCTCGCCAGCCTTGACGAGTTCGTTTGCCGGAGGCACGTATCCCATGCCCGGCATACCGAACGGGCCCTTGGTCGTACCGTCCGCGCGTACGATAAGCGCCTGCGTGCACATACACGAAGTAACAAGGGTTTTCAGCATGATGTCCTTGTCAGTGGTATTGGTAACCGTGAAATCTTTGGTTGCGTCGCCATTTTTCATTGAGATGCTCCCGAAGTCGTACACGGTTTCTGAGGCAGTGAGCGCGCTTTCGGTACGGGCGGGATGCGACCCTCCAGCTTCAGATACAGTCGTCGGCGCGGGGCCCGTATCAAGGTAGCTGATTCCGTACAGGAACGCGAAGATGAATACGATAACAAGCGCGAGAATTGTTTTTTGGTTCATAGAAGCCATATAAAGTAAAGATAGGACTTATGCAGAACGCATTTTATGGTGTCATTCCCGCCTACGCGGGAATCCAGGCCGTGGAAATAAGCCGGATCCTGGATCCCCTATTAATCTACAATAGTCAGTCTACGACTATTCCACTACGACTACAGGCTTACTCTGCAGTCTACAGTCTACGACTGCAAGCTGACTATCTCACTTCTGCTCCGTCGCGAGGATGACAGAAAGGGAACATTTGCGTAAATCCTGAAAGGAATAAAAAACAAGAGATAAAACTTGCCGCGAGGCGCGAGTCTGAACGCTTAAAAAGGGGGAGAAACCCGATTTTTAAGCGCTCACTGCGTAAGACGGGCTATTCTCAAAAAGAGAAAGCCAGCGCATTATTTTCCTTTCGCCCGCCTCTGCGGGAGGAGAATCAAAAGCAATACCCGCAAGTATGGGACGAGTGAATAACTGCGGACGTATGAAAAAGGCGAGAAACGCAATGGCGAGGAGGAGCAGGGAAGCGAGCAGTAAAGCCATTTCCGAATGCAGGGTAACCATAAGAAAAGACTGGTACACGGAAATATGGTGCGCCGCCATCGCCACGGTATCGGTGGGGCAGAGCGATACTCCCGTAGCGGAAAACGGACAGCCCTCAGGCATACTACCGTCAGCCGCCCCCATCATCATCGGGAAACTCAAAAAGATGACGGCGAGAAACGATGTAAGTACAAGCGAAGCGACAATTTTTTTGAATACAAGAGGCATTTTAATTGATGACAGAGCCTTGACTATTTTGCCCGATTAATAATGCTTTGGATAATCTGGTCAACTTCCTTTGGTGTCTCGCCCAAATCGGCATTCGGGAAAAACTGTAATAGAACAATCGGACGCATGCCGGAAATATACGTTTGTCCGTTTGTGGTATATACATTTATCTTACACGGCATACACAGCCCGATTTTAACATCCTTATTTAGAAACTCGCTGGCAAATTTCGCGCTGCAAAACTCAATAATTTGAAACGGTTCTCGTATAAAGCCTTTCTCACCCAGCGTCTTTTGCACGTCATGGATATGCAAAACCCGCATACCGGCCTTGGCGATTTCATCCTGTACGCACTGGACTGCTTCATCAAACGGCCTCGTGGTAGTTATTGTGTAGTCAAATTCCATATATTTTCATCAATTGATTAGATGAGCTCTCCGCGCTTCTCAAGCATCAGGTGGTGAATTGTCGCAATCTGGAGCCAGATGGCGGCAAGAAGCGAGGTTATTGAGCACAAGAGCATAATTTCCCTCGTCAGCCCAAACCAGACGTCACCGGCTGGCCAAACAAGGACAACAAAGGCCGACATCAAAACGCCAACAAGCCCCGCGATGACAGAAATAACATGCAGTACTTTTGATAGTTTCATAGTTGAATTAATTACTTAAATCTTTCTTCTTCTCCTCAAACTCTTTCCGGTCAATTTCGCCTTTGGCGTATCGCTCATTCAGAATATCAAGCGCGGTTCTGTGCCCCGTCGTGAGATCTGCTCTACTACTGAGGTTGCCGTGGTGTGCGGAACCGTCCTGCTTTTTGTGTGTCCCTGACATTTCCCGAACTAACCACACGGCAAAGAAAATAACAACCACCCAAAATATAATCATAAAAAATCCGCCAAAGAACATGTTACCGGACCAACCCCCGTCAAATCCATATCCATACATCATAGTAGTTTACCTTATTTAATAATGAATATCTTATAACTTTTTGGCCTTAAGTCGCAATGAGTTACCGACGACCGAAACACTACTAAACGCCATGGCAAGCCCCGCGAACACCGGCGAAAGAAGCCAGCCGAAAACGGGATACAATACCCCGCTCGCCAGAGGAATCCCGACGATATTGTAGATGAAAGCCCAAAAAAGATTTTGCTTGATGCCTCGCATGGTCATTTTTGATAAATTGACGGCTTTAACCAGTTTTGAAATATCGCCGTGAAGCAAAGTGATACCGGCGGTTTCAATCGCGACATCCGTGCCGGTCGCCATCGCGATACCGACATCCGCCTGCGCAAGCGCCGGCGCGTCATTCACTCCGTCTCCCGCCATGACAACGACCCGCCCCCCGCTTTGAAGCTCTTTTATTTTATTCTGCTTATCCTCCGGCAAGACTTCCGCGAAAACCGAATCTATGCCCACTTCTTTCGCGATAGCCTTCGCCGTATTTTTGTCATCACCCGTGAGCATCACCACTTGTATGCCGAGCTTATGAAGAGCTTTTACGGCCTCCACCGCTTCCGGTTTGATGGCGTCCGCGACCATAAACACGCCAAGAATTTCCTTTCTTGTCATTAAGATAACCGGCGTTTTTCCTTGCATAGTTTCTTTTTCAAAGGAAACGGTATCAATGGCGAGATGTAAGTCGGTCGCCAGGTTCGCGTTTCCGACAAGATATTCCGTACCGGAAATCACACCCTTTAGACCTTTACCCTTGATTGCTTCAAAATCACTCGCCAAAATGAAATCGGCATTTTTTTCTTTCGCGTACTCCAAGATAGCGTGCGCGATTGGATGTTCCGATTTATTTTCAAGAGAAGCGAGAATGGCGACAATGTCCGAATCACTTCGCTTTGAGAAGTTATTGATATGGACCAACTCGGGCTTCCCGCGAGTAAGCGTTCCCGTCTTATCAACCACCACCACGTTCACCTTGTGAAGTTTCTCAAGCGTCGCCGCGTCCTTGACCAATATCCCCTCACCCGCGCCTTTGCCGACTCCGACGATAATCGCCGTCGGCGTGGCGAGTCCCAAAGCGCACGGACAAGCGATAACCAAGACTCCTACGAACGAAACCAGACCATATGAAAGCGCCTGCGCGAACCCGAGATACTGTGAGCCGACGAGAAGCCAAAGTCCAATAGAAAGAAAAGCGATAACCAACACAATTGGCACAAA
>CAYHOU010000025.1:6431-7756 GCA_964358195.1 uncultured Candidatus Saccharibacteria bacterium
AACACGCCGGAAATCTTATCGGCCAACGCCTGAATCGGCGCGCGACTTCCTTGGGCTTCCGCAACCATTTTGATGATGTGAGCGAGAAGCGTTTCCGAGCCGACTTTCGTGGCTTTGAACGTAAATGAGCCGGTGGTATTGATAGTGCCGGCCACCACACTGTCACCGACTTTTTTCTTTACCGGCATCGGTTCGCCGGTAACCAACGCCTCGTCAATAAACGACTCGCCTAGAGTTATGATGCCGTCAACGGGAATCTTTCCCGCCGGTTTGACGATAATCAAATCGCCGTGAACCACTTCGGCAACTGGTATTTCAACTTCTTTGCCACCTGCCCCGTAGGAAGCTGGCTTTCCTTCGGGATCCCGAATGACAAGTGCGGTTTTCGCCTGCAAATTCAAAAGCTTCTCAATGGCATCGCCGGTTTTAATCTTGGAATGTGCTTCCAGATATTTACCGAGAGCGATAAAAGCGATAACGATAATCGTTACGTCATAGTAAGACTGCTCAACATTGATAAATGGCCGTAGTTTTTCTTCAAAAGCGGTAACGGCGAAACTGTAAAGATAAGCGGCTAACGTGCCGAGTCCTATGAGCGTGTCCATATTGGCTTTACCGTACCGGAGAAACCGGTAAAAACCGAGAAGGTACGGCTTGCCGACCACGAACAGCATATAGGTCGCCATAAGCGGCAGAATATGATGGAAGAATTCCTCCCAGACGTACGGCACGGCCGACACAATCTTAAACTGCGCAAAACTCTCCCAACCTAAAATAAACGCGCTTACTACGGTAAGCGGTATGGCCGAAACAACTTTCCACTTCATGTCCGCGAGTTCGGCCAATTTTTCTTTCTTGGTTTGATTCAATCCGAGATGTTCGGCGTGCGACCAATTTCCCTTAGCGGTACTCCGGTCTAGGGAAATGGAAGTGCCCATGTGGTACTCGTTTTCCGACCCGCCTGCGCCAAGGCTATGGCGGGCAGGCATACCCATCTCGCGTGCGCTTGGGGAATGTGAGTTACCCTCCGAAGGTTCTGAAAGGGAATAGCCAAGTGGTTCTATTTTTTTAGAAAGGCGGAACGCGTCAATTTTTGATTCGTCAAAGGATACCTTGGCGGTTTCGGTGCCGTAATTTACCTCCGCTGACTGTACGCCCTCCGTCTTTTTGAACGTCTTCTCAATAATTCCCGCGCACGACGAGCAATGCATTCCTTTTACGTTGTATGTTGTCGTTTTCATAAAACTCTTGTTATCTTGTTCTTCCTCTGCCCCTCTTTAGAGGGTGAGAAGCGAATACTTGGAGCTTCGCAAGACCTTGAGCGT
>CAYHOU010000026.1:0-7540 GCA_964358195.1 uncultured Candidatus Saccharibacteria bacterium
ATTTCGTATTCACCGGGGCCTTGGATAACGAACGGCTGTTTGCTTCCTATGCCAACCGCATCCACCCCGTTCATATCGGGATGGTTAAGGCTAATAAGCGCCACGTCCGCGCCGAAGCGGGACGCCTTCAGTTTTGAATTCTTTGACGGCGGATTAAAGGCGAGTGTGATATCGCCGAATTGGACTTTAATGAATTCGCCTCCTAAATAGGTGATTATCATACGTTCTTGTCATTCCCGCGACGTAGTAGCAACGAAGTAGTCGTAGACTAAGGCGGGAATCCAGGATTATTTTTGATTAAGCATATTCTGCACGGCTTCCTTGAGCGGAGCAAGTTCGCCTGTGAGTACATTCCATACACGCTTCAAAGATACGTTTGCGTAGTCGTGGATAAGAATGTCCCGCATCCCTGCTATCTGCTTCCACGGAATAGTAGCGTACTGATTTCGTAATTCTGCCGGAATGCTTTTTACTGCTTCCCCAAGTACTTCAAGGCGTCTAATCACTGCATCCTGACGCTCTGTATTTTTGGAAAAATCTTCAAAAGAAAAACCCTTTACATAGGTTTCTATTTTTTCAATACTGTCCACTATGTCTTCAAGATACACCTGTATATCCTTGCTCATAATGATGGAGAGCGGAAGCACAATCGTGTTCCCATTCGTAGATATTTGTAGATTCGTATCATAGACTGATTAGTATTCACAGGAGCGAAACTTGACTACGGAGAATTGATTCGCGAAGCACCGGCTTTATCGTGTCGTATTCAACAACGTCAACATCTCTTCCAAGAGCGTCCTCAAGTTGCTGCTTCAATTCAATAACATCCAAAAGACTGGCGTCGGCGCGAAGGTCAACAAGAATATCCACGTCGCTGTTTGCTCGCATTTCCCCGCGCGCCGCAGAACCGAATACAGCCGCCCGGCCGATGCCGTATTTGCGAAACACCGGGGCAGTTTTTTGCTTTATCTCTTGAATACTCATATCGGTATGGTAGCAAAAACGAGAGCGAAAGTATACGGAGGATGTGGAAAATAAAAAGGCCGAAGCGAACACTCCGCTTCGGCTTGACTCAAAAGAAGAAAGACAACGTGTCGTTACGTCACGGAAGCCGGCTACGTGCCCGTTGCGCCTTGTGAGGCGGGAACCGCGCGGTCAAAATACGTTTTCGGATTGGTTTCCGCTAGGTGCAATGTTACCGCCCCTCCATGCACCTGCTTTATTCTCGCCCGCTTTTCATTGAGTTCTGTGTCAACGTCAGTCCGTTCAGATTCAAGTTTCCTGACCTCAAAGGCAAGACCTACCAGCATTGCGTCAACGGATTTGCGAAAGTCTTTCTCATCCACAGTGAGAAGAATCTTGCGAAGCTGTGCTGTAGGAAGCTCCTTGTATCGGCCACCATCTTGATGCTCTGCCATCGCCCAAAGCACCTCAACCAGAGGATTGAGAAAGTCGGCTATGCGTTTTTTCTCCCAGAAACTAAGCTTCTGGTAGTGTAGTACCGCTGTCAGAAAACCGAGTCCAAATGCGCAGCCGATGACAACGAGGCGGAATGGGACAGCCTCGCCACTGGCTTTTGATAGTTCTGTCCAGAAAACGGAAAAACATATCACTGCGAGCAGGAGAACGGAGGCGGCGCGTGCAAAATACCGATTCATCATGTTTTGCTTCACCACCTCGTAGATTTCAATCAAAAAGCTGTAGCTATTTTCGCCTTTGTTTTGTCCGTGAATGAGCGCATTCAGTAACTCTGACCTTTTCGGTTTCTGTAATTCTCTTGGAAGTGCTTGCTCATTGGGACACAGAGTACCCTCAAAGATGTCTCGGAATAGTCCATATCGCTTCATATTTCTTACCTTTGCCAAAGAACACCACAGGGTTTCTGCCCATCTCGGTGCGAGTTCTGCGCACCGCGACTTGGTATGGCGAGAAAAGATGGCGCTTTTCCAGTGTCCATATAAGCATAGCGGGTGCGAATAGACAACTTTCTTATTCGGTTGTATACTCCCTGCCACATCCGTTTTTGGATGCTTTTTATCAACCCGTCAGGAAATAGCCCTTGGCTGACCCTTTGGAACATCCCATTCGGCCCTGAACTTCCCGACATATTTCATAACAGGTATGGAAGATACGAGTACTGTCGTCCTCACGGCCGATGAACTAGAAGCGGCCGCGGAGACGGCCAAGCAGAACGCGAGGCTGATGACGAAGCTTATGGCTTCGGTCAAAAATCCTCCGTCGGTTGGAGATTTAATAGAAGGCACGGTGATTGCGTCATCGCATGGCCGCGTGTACGTGGACCTGCCCCCGTTCGGGACGGGCATCATTTACGGACGCGAGTACATCAATGCGCGCGATGTCATCAAGAAAATCACTGTCGGCGACACGATTGCCGCGAAAATTGTTGATTTTGAAAACCCCGACGGCTATATTGAGCTGTCGCTCAAAGAGGCGCGCCAAGCGCTTATTTGGAGCGAGGCCGAATCCGCTATCCGCGAGAAGAAAGTGTTTGAACTCGCCGTGAAGGAGGCGAATAAGGGCGGACTTATTTTGGAATGGCAGGCTATCGCCGGATTCCTGCCCGCTTCACAACTGAAGGCAGACCACTATCCGCGCGTGCCGGACGGCGACAAGGACAAGATTTTTGACGAACTCAAGAAACTGGTCGGCGAGAAATTGCAGGTAACGATTATTTCCGCCATTCCGAAGGAAGGCAAGCTGATTTTCTCCGAGAAGAGCACGACCGAGAAAGAACGCGAGAAGATTATCGGTAAGTACAACGTCGGCGACGAGCGCGAAGGTGAAGTGACCGGACTCGTGGACTTCGGCGTGTTCGTGAAGCTTGAGGATGGCCTTGAAGGATTAGTGCATATTTCCGAAATTGACTGGGCGCTCGTTGAGGACCCGCGCAAGCTCTACAAAGTGGCCGACAAGGTGAAGGTGAAAATCATTGAAATCAAAGAAGGCAAGATTTCCCTTTCTATCAAGGCACTGAAACCGAATCCGTGGATTGACGCCGCTACGAAGTACAAGAAAGACGACGTGGTGAAGGGTGTCGTGATTAAGTTCAACAAGCACGGCGCGCTCGCCTCCATCGAGGAAGGAGTCGCGGGATTGGTACACATCTCCGAATTCGGCAGTGAGGACAAACTCCGCCGTAACTTGGAACTCGGCAAAACCTATACCTTCAAAATCACTCTCTTTGACCCCAAGGAGCAAAAAATGGCACTCTCGTTCGCCGGAGAAAAGAAGTAACCTCTTTGTAGAAGTTAAACCTCTACAAACCTGTAGAGGTTTAACTTCTACATGACTTCTAATTCATTCTCTAGTTGCGATAGGGGTACATCTGCCCTGCCGGACAATACAGCTCGAGAAAAACTCTTAAACTCACGGGGCTTTGGAAATAGCTCTTTCAGAAAAGGATTAGTTACTATAGGTGAATCACTCACCCCAGCGTAATATCCGAGACTTGAAAACGGATAGGATGCCGCCCATTGCCACGCATTCTCAAATGAAGACCGTGCTTTTTCAAAACCTTCAGGAAAGAGTTCAAAGGTATTTTTGACCATAACATATGCGGCGGCGTATCTAAAGTAGGAGTCTTCAGAAAGTGTCTTGGAGTGATACGGCCCCTGAAATAAACTCCCTGTCTGCTTATACTTTGCATTTGCATAACTTGCCATACCTGTGCAGAGTTTGCGCATGAATTTGGTCACTCCACCTTCTTCCGTTTCTTTCAGCATCAGATGAAAGTGATTTGACATGAGTGTGAAGGCCTCAATGGCAACGATTGGATTTTTCTCGGGCCATCCCGATGCCCGATGTAGCGTGCTTTCAAGGTTCTCATCCTTGAGGTCACGGAACCAACTCTCGGAAACGAAATGGTCATTGAAATGATTGAGCATTAACAAAAAACGCCACTGGTCATTATTATCTTGAACAATAGGCAGACCGCGTGCGCCTCGCTTTATCACATGAATGTATGAGCCGACGGTAAAGGGTTCTTTTCTCACTACCACATTATAAGGCATAGCTTTGTAGAAGTTAAACCTCTACACAGGTATGTAGAGGTTTAACTTCCACAAGTTCCCGGGACTGGTGCACATCTCCGAATTCGGCAGTGAGGACAAACTCCGCCGGAACTTGGAGCTCGGCAAAACCTACACCTTCAAAATTACCCTCTTTGACCCCAAGGAGCAAAAAATGGCACTCTCGTTCGCCGGCGAGAAGAAGTGACATAAAACAAGGACCCCGTACTTGGTACGGGGGACTATGTTTTCTGTCATCCCCGCGTAGGCGGGGATCCAGACACCCTATCACCCAAAAACCGCCCTCTCCGGGGCGGTTTTTGGGTATATAAAAAGCGAGCGGCCAGAGACTGGCCGCTCGCGCGAAGAGCTGTGTCGGTTAGGACGCTTTCGGAGGCGCGGTGACTACGAGCGTCACCTCACCTCCCCACCGGAACATAACACCGTAAGGATGGAAGTCCCATCCGTCCCATGGCCCCTCCGTAATCTCAATTCCGCCATATTCACCGTCGCCAGCGAGAAAGATCTTCCCACCCGTCCGCACGACCGAGGACGGAACTTGAAAATGTGCGTGTGCCTGCGCTTCGTTGATGATTTTGTCTCCATCCAAACGAAGCGTCCCGTCCGAAGACATAATGACAACCCCGTCGGGCGAAGAGAAGCAAAGACGGTCGGGCTCTTCGCTAAGAAGAACGTTCCGCCCCCGCGTTCCCCAGTCTTCTTCATTCAGGAGCACAAAACGTCCTTGACGGAGCACAATTCCTTTCGGGTGGCCGTACCACCCATCTGTGCGGCCCAAAATCTTTTCATCCAGACGACAGAGTGTAATTCGGCTTCCGATTTTCGCTTTGCCTATTTGTGCGGTGAATTCTTCTGTAGTAATAACCATAGGTTAATCTTTCTGTAGAGGTTCACGTGTCCGCGAATTATTCTACAGAAAAAAAGCCTTTTGTAAAGGAATGGGGTTAGTCTGACTAACCTTTCTAGCCGTTTTCGCTTGCTTCCACATTTAGCATTAGTGTGCGACCGCAGACTAAAGCTAAATGCGAATTTGTAACTCTCATACAACAACCTAAACCCGCCAACCGCTTGGCGGGTTTAATTTAGCAATAGTGTACGGCCGTGCACTATTGCTAAAAAAATTTGAACGTACGACTTCGAAACTTTTGACTACGCATGAAATTGCGACATCGCTTTCTCTCGGCTTTCGGTGATGAGACAGTACAAGCCCTCCGCGATATTTTTCGCGAGTTTTTTGAGTTCCATAAGTTCTGCAGGTGAGAACCTTCCCAAAATTGTTTTTTCCACCACCGATTCGGCTTGCGACTTTTTGACCGCTGACGCGGACGACGCGATACCGACGCGGACGCGGACGAACGCTTGCGTCTTTACCGCTTTCATAATGGACTCCACTCCCCTGTGCCCGCCGGAACTTTTATTGAACGAGATTTTGTATTTGCCGAATGGAATATCCAAGTCGTCGTGAACAACCGCCACATTGGTAATTTCTTTTATCTTTTTCTTACCTTGTGGTAGGTTTTTCGTTTTCAGTGGTACGTTCTTAAGCGCTTTGCCCGACTCGTTCATAAAAGTTTGTGGAAAAACCAGCAAAACTTTCTCTTTCCCCACTTTTCCTTCTGATATGAGAGCCTTTCGCTTCGCATCCTCACTCCATTCGGGCAGTTCTTCCGTCTTTCTAAACACCTCAAGCACCATCGCGCCTGTGTTATGGCGCGTATTTTCGTATTCGGAGCCGGGATTTCCAAGTCCAACGAGGATATACATAGATTAAAAATCCTAAATTCTAATATCTACTGACTATTAACACTTAACTTAACACTCCCGCCTTTCTCAAACACTGTTTCAGTAAGATCTTGTCGCGTTTGATTCTGCGGAATGACTTGTATATCAGGCTTTTGAGATAGGCAAACCCTTTAGGCGGCACATGGGCAAGGTCTTTGGTTTTCATGGGCGACCAGATGAACTCGACGGGAGAGAGTTCCGGAGCGTAGGCGGGATACCGTTCGACCCGAAGCCATGACCTGTTGGCTTTGATATATGCGGTAACTCGTTTTGCGCGGTGTGCGGGAAGTCCGTCCCAAATGAGTAGCAGTTTCTTTCCGTGAAGTTCCCGCTTGATGTCCCGAAGCAATGAGAGAAAATCGTCTGCATCCATGCTTCCCGGCTGAAGCCTAAAGAGGATACGAGGATTCCTGCCACGGGGAGTGAACAGCAGGATTCCCGCCATGGTGAAGCTCTTCCACGAACCTCCTCCCTCGATGACTGGCGTTTCCCCCTTAAGCGACCATGTCCTCCTCACCACAGGTTTCTCGGAAATGCCCGATTCATCCTCGTAGGCCAGAGAAAATCCATGCATTGCCGCCCATTTTTTTTAAGCCTGGAAGACGCTTTGCTTTCCAAGCCACAATCGCCTCTTCATCGCGCTTGGCCGACAGGACTTGGGGTTTTTGAGGCGTGAATCCGAGTCCCCGCACGATATGCCATGTCCATACGTTGCAAAACGAAACTCCGGTCGTCTGTTTCATTACTACAGAGAGCCGAGGGAGCGTCCACAAATTGGTCGGGAATCCGTGCGACAGAGGGCCTTTCAGAATGGCTTTCTTGAAGACGGCTCGTTTGCTCTCCGAGAGTTTTGATGCAAATCCGGGGTGTCCTTTGGACTGCAAACCTTTGGCTTTGTCCTTTTTCCACGCTCGGTGCCAGTACAGGGAGGCGGTACGGGTTGCCCCGAACCTCCGAGCTACCTCGGCTTGCGATATACCTTTCCCAAAGAGCTTGCCTGCATGCAATCTTGCCTTTTCTCGTCCCTCGCGGGACAATGACGATATGTGCTTCATATACCGTCATTGTCTCACGAAAAAAACGTTAAGTTAAGTGTGAAGAATCAGTAATTGATTCCGAGAAGCTGTTTAATTTTCGGCTGGTTGAAACCAACAACAAGTTGTCCGTCAATAGCAATCACCGGCACGCCCATCTGCCCGCTTTTCTCAATCATTTCCTTGCGCTTTTCCGCGTCCGCACCCACGTTGTATTCGGTGTATTCTATCCCTTTTTCCTTAAAAAAAACTTTTGCCGCATTGCAATATACGCACGTCGTCGTGGAGTAAATGATGACTTGTGCCATAGTAGTAGCAATTAAGTTGATAAGAGTGATCGCCTTGTCGCCGTAGTATAGCAAACCTAGTTTGTTTGAGAGCTTGTCAGCGCCTCTGTTTTGTTCTTGTATGTATCAAAATCCGTATAGACCTCAGCTTTCAAGCCGAACTTCGCCGCAACCTCAACATTCTCTGGGTCGTTATCCCACAGGAGCGTCGTTTCCTTCTTCCCTCCTACCTTTCGTAAGACGTTCGCCCAAAATTCCGGCTGGTTCTTGAAAGAACTGACTGCGCCGGAAGCAAAGATGCCTTCAAATTCCGACCGTAAATCAAGCGTTTCCCAAAGATAGCTTGTCCGATACGGCTCAGTGTTGGTCGCAATATAACAATGGATTA